>NZ_JBNAZM010000039.1:0-42101 GCF_051195215.1 Arhodomonas sp. AD133
AATGTTCACCCGGCTTCTCCCCCGACGCCTTCAATCAACGCATGCATCACCTCGCGACCCATCCATAATGCATATCGAGACGGGTCTATGCAATCGTCGGGGACCCGACAGCTATCGACGCTGACGTTTAGGTATGTGTCGAACCCGGCCAGTGAGCAGGATCGACTGGTCAACCCGCTTGGTTTCGAGGTAACGGACTACCGGCGCGATCCGGAGGCAGAGGCGTCGCCGGTACCGCAGGACGCACACGCACAGGAAGTTGAGGCTCAAGACAGTGAGTAACTGGAAGCTGGTGATCGCCGCGGCCGCGCTGGCGATCGTGGCAACGCAGTCGCAGGCGGTGGAGACCGCGCGCCCTGGTCGCTCTGATCCGCGGGTGAAGACGGTGACCTACAAGCCAACGGATGTGGTGCGGGTGAACGCGCATTATCGCACTTCCTCGCACATCGTCTTCGGCGACAACGAGACCATCCAGCACATTTCCATCGGGGATTCGCTCGCCTGGATGGTGGTGAACAAGCAAAACCACCTGTTCTTGAAGCCCATCGAGGGCGACCCCGACACCAACATGACGGTGCTTACCAACAAGCGCACCTACAACTTCGAGCTTCGTGGGGCCAAGGCCAATAACGTCAGCGATGAGGATCTGACTTTCGAGATGCGGTTCTACTATCCGCAGGAAGCGCTGAAGCGACAGCTCGCCAAGGAGATCGCCGAACGCGAGAAGGATGAGCAGGTGGTCGTGCCGGACCGTCGTGTCGATCCCACGGCGCTGAATTGGGACTACTCGATGAAGGGCTCGGACACGCATGCCCCGGTGCGGGTGTTCGACGACGGCGAGTTCACGTATTTCCGTTTTCCCGATGAGGCCGACGTGCCGGCCATTTTCCAGGTCGCTGAGGACGGTAGCGAGGCGCTGGTCAACCACCACGTCCGGGGGCAGTACATCGTGGTCCAGCGCACGGCCGCGCAGTTCACGTTGCGCCAGGGCAATTCGGTGACCTGTATTTTCAACAACAGCTATGCAGCCCGTAAGACCCCGTCCGATGCGGTCCCTGTCGCGGCGACGACGAAGGAGTAGGCCATGGCTGAACCAAAGGACACGAACACCAGGGACGAGGTGGAACAGTCCGGCATCCCGCAGATCACCGACAAGAAGAGCAAACTCGCACCGATCATCGTCGGCGGGATCGCCTTCTGCATGGTCGGCTTTCTCGCTGTTTACTCCTTCTGGAGCGAGGTTCAGAGCGAGCCCGTTCAGAAAACCGAGAAAGCCAAGGAGGAATATCGCAACGTCAGTGCGATCGAGGTGCCGGACATCCCCAGGGAGCCCGAGCCCGAACCGCCGCCTGAAACGGAACCCGAGCCGGAACCCAGCCAACCGCCGCAGCCGCAGGTACAACGGCCGCAGGCACCTGCCGGCAATCAGCGTGACCGGGCGGCGGAACGCCGGGCGGACGCGCGACGCCGCTCGCCATTGCTGATCGCCTCGTCACGTAACGGCGACCAGCAGTCGAGCGGATCGGGTGCCGCACAACGCACCGGTGACGGGAGCCTGCTCGCCAGCGCCGGCGGTTCCGCCGAATCCCCGCGCATGCAGGCGATACGTGAGCAGCAGGAGCGGGCAATGGAGATGGCACGCAATGCCGGTGTCTCCGTCGATGGGGACTCCGCACCAGGCGGCTCGTCCGGCGGCCGTGTCTATAGCGGCAGCGGTGGCGGCGGTTTCGGTGGCCTGGGTGGCATGGGTGGCATGGGCGGCGGTGAGGACACGCTCGAGGGCACGCTCCAGCGCGGCTCAAAAGGGAGCACCCGTGCGTATCAGGGCCCGCCACTGTCCCATCTGCTCGCCGAGGGCACGATGATCGACTGCACCCTGGAGACCCGCATCATCTCCGAGGTGGCCGGTAAGACGAAGTGCCAGGTCTCGCGGGATATCTACAGCGCTGACGGCAGTCGGGTGCTCGTCCCCCGAGGGTCGACCATTACCGGCCAGTACCGCGCGGGGATGGCGCGCGGGCGCGTGCGGATCTTCGTCTCCTGGAACCGGCTGCGACGGCCCGATGGCGTGCTGGCCATGCTGGATTCGCCGGGCACCGGGCCGTTGGGGGCCAGTGGCCATGAGGGCTACCGCGATACGCACTTCTTCGAGCGTTTCGGGGCGTCTTTGTTGCTCTCGGTCATCGGCATCGAGGGGGCGAAGTATGTCGAGGGCGATGGCGAGGCCGCGCTGTCGGCGGTGGAGTCGTTCAACGATGCCGCGGAGAAGGCCCTGGAGGTCCAGATCGATATCCCGCCGACGCTCTACAAGCATCAGGGCGACCGTATCAAGATCTTCGTGAGCAAGGACGTGGATTTCCGCAATGTCTGAGCAAGCTGTCGATACCTCTGTGTCGAGTGCGGCCGCGGCGGGGCCGGCTGGCCCCGTCCGGCACTTTCTCGCGCCCTTGCTCGATTTCCTCGCCTACGAGGACACCAACGAGGTGTGCGTGAACGAGCCGGGGGTGGTGTTCGTGGAGCGTCACGGTGCTATCACCCGGCATGAGGTACCCGAGCTCACGCTGGAGCATCTGGAAGGGCTGGCGCGGCTTATCGCGAGCTTCAACGATCAGCGCATCGATGAGACGCAACCGCTGCTCTCGGGCACGTTGCCGGATGGCGAGCGTGTGCAGGTCGTGATGCCGCCGGCCGTCGAGCCGGGCACTGTGGTGCTGGCGATTCGTAAACCCTCGGTGCTCGATCGCACGCTCGACGACTACGAGGCCGAGGGCGCCTTCGAGTCGGTGGAGGTGCGCAACCAGGGACTTCCCGAGGCGGATCGGGAGCTGTTGGATTGCCTCAACGGCGGCGACTATTCGGCCTTCATCCGCCGTGCCGTGCAGCTACGCAAGAACATCGTCGTCTCCGGGGGCACGTCGACGGGTAAGACGACGTTCACCAATGCGCTGCTCAAGGAGATTCCGGCGGACGAGCGGCTGATCACTATCGAGGATGCCCGCGAGGTGCGCATCGCCAATCCCAATCGCGTGCACCTGCTCTATAGCAAGGGCGATCAGGGCACCGCCCAGCTTACGCCAGCGGATCTGATTGTCGCCTGCCTGCGGCTGCGTCCGGACCGCATTCTGCTCTCCGAGGTGCGCAGCACCGAGGCGCTGGATTTCCTCGAGGCGGTGGGCTCCGGCCACCCCGGCAGTATCACCACGGTGCACGCTGACAGTCCCCAGGAGGCGGTCTCGCGTCTCGCTCGCGAGATCATGAAGGCGGGCACGGTGATGAAGCGTGAGGAGATCGTCGCGGATATCTACGCGGTGATCGATGTGATTGTGCAGTTGAAGCGCGTTGGCGGCCGGCGCGTGGTCACGGAGGTGTTCTATGACCCAGAACGGAAGCTGGGGTAAGTGGCTAGGGATGGGCGCTGCCGGCCTCGTCGCCGGTGTGCTCGGCATCGGCTATGTGGGGGCGGTGTGGTTTCTCTGGCGGGCCGGGCTGGAGACGAACAGTGCCCGCCCATGGACACTGTGGACCTACTACCAGGCCTATCCCGACGATCCCCACACGATGAAGCTGCTCCAGGAGGGGCTAATGGCCGGGGCGGCGGCCGTGGTGGCCGCGTTGGTGGCGATGTTCATGCCCGGCAAGAAGAAGGTCTGGGGGGATGCTCGTTGGGCGCGGGCCGGTGAGATCGCCAAGGCCGGTCTGTTTGGCAAGCGGGGGATCATCTTCGGCCGCGTTGGCGCGCGCACGCTCTGCCTGGAGGGGCAGGAGTTCGTGGGCGTGCGTGCGCCAACACGCTCCGGCAAGGGCGTGAGCGTGGTCATTCCCAACCTGCTCAATTTCGATGACTCGGCGGTGGTGCTCGATATCAAGCACGAGAATTTCGAGCTCACCTCCGGGTTTCGCGCGGCCTGCGGGCAGGCGTGCTATCTGTTCGATCCGGTCGCCGAAAGCGGCTATGGCCACCGTTGGAATCCGCTGGCCTATATCGCCGAAGGGCCAAGGCGGATCAACGATATCCAGAAGATCGCCGGGCTGATTTTCCAGGAGCCGCCGGGGGAGAACCCCATGTGGACCTCGGAAGCCCGCGATATTTTCCTCGGTGTTGTGCTCTACCTGCTCGATACCCCGGAGCTGCCGGTGACGATGGGCGAGGTGCTGCGGCAGTTCAAAACCGAGAAACCCACCGGTGATCACTTCGCCGAGATCGTGCAGGCGCATGGCGACCGCCTTGACCCCGTGTGTGTGATGGCGCTGTCGAATTTCGCCGGCAAGGCGCCCAAGGAGCAAAGCGGCGTGAAGTCGTCGGTGACCTCGGCGCTCAGTCTCTGGATGAACCCGATGATCGATGCGGCGACGTCGGGCAATGACTTTGATCTCCGCGATCTGCGGCGCAAGCGCATGACGATCTATGTGGGGGTGACCCCGGACAATCTGGAGCGCATGGCGCCGATCGTGAATTTGTTCTTCCAGCAGGTGGTCGATCTGAATACCCGCGTGCTGCCGGAACATGACGAGACCCTGAAGCATCAGGTGCTACTGCTCATGGACGAGTTCCCGGCGGTGGGCTATCTCGGTGTGATCGCCAAGGGTGTGGCGTTCCTGGCCGGTTATAACCTTCGGCTGCTGCCGATCTATCAGAGCGAAGCCCAGTTGCGCGACACCTACGGTGCCGATCCCGCCAAGAACATCGTGGACAACATGGCCGTGCGTGTCGTCTTCCCGCCCCGGGACAAGGACGATGCCAAGGATCTCTCCGAGGAATTGGGGGATACCACGGTCAAGCAGGTCTCGCGCACGCACTCGAAGGGCAGCACAAGCCGCAATATCTCGCAGACCAAGCGGGCGTTCATGCTACCCCAGGAGCTACGGCTGCTCGGCCGGGACAAGGCCATTGTGCTCGCCCGGGACTGCCGTCCGATCAAGGCCACCAAGATCGTGTGGTTCAAGGAGGAGGCGTTCACCACGCGCCGGCGGCCGGCGATGTCGCTCCCTGAGATCGCGCCGGTCACCAACGAGATTCGTGGACGCGCGGAACCGGAGGTGGATTTGGACTTTGATGCGATCCCCTTCCCCGATGAGGAACGTGCGATGACCGATGAGGAGGTCGAGGCGGCCGCCGAGGCGTTCTGGAACATGCTGCCGGCGCAGGCGTAACAAGGAGGTTCGACGATGGCAGAGCACGAGCAGGAATCGGTTTCGCAGGCGAAACCAACCGAGTATGAAGTGGGTAGCGATCAGGCCCCGGAGGCCGCCCCGCAGCGGGAGGATGGCGCGCTCGCGGGGTATCGCCATGCCTACCGCGCGAGCCAGCAACTGGCCGCGGAATTCGCTGACCGGCCCGGAGCGCCTGAGCCCCTACGTGATGGCTCGATTCGCCTGGACGCATTCGACGCCGGGCGTATCGAGCAGGACAGCCCGGAGGATGCCAAGCGCCTGCGTACGCTGACCGAGCACTTGGCGGCAACGCGTGAGGCGGTGTATGCCGAGCAGTCTCCCGAGAACGCTGCAGACCGGTTACAGGCCATCGAGTCGGAGGAGGTGGCGGCTCAGCAGGAACTCGAAGGCGACGAGCGCGAGCGCGGTAGCGATGTGGACAGCGAGATCAGCGCTGTTCGCGCGGATGGGCCGGTGAATCCCTCGCGTGCACGCTCCAGGGCTTATCTTGATGAGTATTTCCTCAGCGAACGGCGGCTCACGGGCACGAAGCACTACTGGAAAGATCGACCGGATGAAGTCGCCTTTACCGAGCGCGCCGGCAAGATGTCCACGAAGTCCGATTCGGCCCTGGCCGTCAAAGGCATGCTCGACGTGGCTGACAGCCGTGGTTGGGAATCGGTGAACGTCACCGGGTCCAAGGAATTCCGCCGTCAGGCGTGGCTGGAGGCGGCTTCGCGCGGTATGGACGTGCGTGGCTACAAGCCCACTGAGCAGGATCGCATGGAGCTCGAACGGCGCCTGGAGAAGAACCAACAGCGTGAATCCAACGTCGAGCGCTCGACGGCGGCGCTAGCCACCGGTTCGGACAAGGAGAAAGCGCAGCCGTCGCCGGAATCACGGGCGGCCGAGGAGCGTGGGACGATCCTGAGTCCCGAGCAACAGGCGCGCAAGGACGAACTATCCCAGGCCCTCCAGGCGGATGATCCGAAGACGGCTGCAGAAAAAGACCCGCAGATCCCGGCGTTGATGCGCATCCGTGAAGCCGCCGAACAAGCGTCGCAGCACAGATCGGCCGAGGACCGCGAGCGCTTCGTTGAAGCGGTCACGGACCGGGGGCTAACGGCGATGGCCAAGGGCGAGGAGTTGCCGGAGGTGCCGACACGCGAAGCTGAGGCCAGTCGGGGCGCAGAAGCGACGCGTGGGACTGAGGACGTGGAGGTGGACCGGTAATGCGGCGGGGGGGGATGCTCCTCGCGGCGATCCTGGCGCTTGTGAGTGCGCCCACGCTCGCGTCCTCGGGTAATTGCTGGATCGATGCCGGTGAGAAGCATGGCGTTGATCCGTATCTGCTCTATGCGATCTCCGAGGTGGAGAGCGACGGGCGGGTGCATGCGGTCGCTGATGCCGGCGATACGCACTCGGTGGGCATCATGCAGGTGAACTCTCAGTGGTTCCCCGCGCTCGAGGAGCGCGGCATCGACAAGGAGGACCTGTGGGAGGCCTGCACCAATATTCACGCCGGCGCCTGGATCCTCGCCCAGGAGATCGAGCGCTATGGCGCCACTTGGTACGCCGTCGGGGCGTATTACGCCGGCGCGCTGCCCAACAAGGCACAGGCTCCGGAGCGTCACGCGCGCAAGCTTGAGCACTATCGCGTGTACACGGCGAAGGTGAAGGCACGCTTGGGCGAGATTCTGCGGGGCGTCGGGGCCGAGTCGCGGGCGTCACAGATCATCAGCGACTATCACGTCGACGTCGGCGAGCTTCCCCCACCGGCGGATACGATGCCTGGCGACCGTGGGGCCGCGGCGGTGGCGGAGGTGCGTGAGAAGCGTCGTCGCAGTGCGTTGATGGTGACCGGGGGTGATGGCGGCTGAGTGGGGCGTTCGCGCGCTGTACGCCGTCGATGAGGCCTCGTTCACGGCGCGCGAGCGCACGGGATTGCACGATTTGGGCGCGTTATGGGCGCCTCCACGGATTGGACGACAGGATAAGGGAATATGCTTTCTTTGACGCGCAGATATGGTGAAGCCCTGCTCATTGGGGATGATATTCGCATCGAAATTCGTCCGGCTCAGGGTGCGGAGACGGTCAAGGTCCGAGTGGATGCGCCGCGGTCATTGCCGGTGATGCGCGAAGAGTTGCTATCGCCGGATCAGCGTTCGACGGCGAGGCGAACGACGGTGCTCGAGCCGGCGAACGCGTCAGCTGCTGGGCCCAAGGTGTATTACCGTCCGCGCCGGCGTGCCGCGGCCCCCGATGAATAGGGTGTGATGGCCCTCTCCATGGACGAGCTTGGGCATGGCCGCGCACAGGCTGCCGGCGGTGTCTGTCGTCCTTCTCTCTTCCCCGGTGATTGATTCGCGAGAACGTTGCCTTGTGAGGCGGGCGTATCGTGGGGATCGATCCGGGGGTACAACCCTTGCGACAAGGAGGAACGCTCCATGAAGCGTACAGGAAGCGCTGCCGTTGTGGCGCTGACAGCGGTGTTGGCGCTAAGTGGCTGCAATGTGGCCTCTCTGGGCGCCTATAAGAGCGGCACCCAGGTTACGGCCGCGCAACGCCAGGCATTCGAGCCAGGCGAGACCACGCGGGCGGATGTCGTCGCGGAGCTGGGGGCGGCGCAGCGCGTCAAGCAGGTCGGTGATGAGACACACCTCGTCTACGACTACTCCGAGATTCGGCATTTCGGTTCCAACATCAATCAGTCCACCCGATTCCGCTTCGACTCCAACGACACGCTGTTGGGCATCGAAACCGGTAAAGGGCCGGCAACGAACCCGCTCACTCAAGGCTAGTGAGGCGGCGCTGCCCGGGGCTGCACCCGGGCAGCAACCTTTCGGCATAGCCTGCCTTCCGTCGTCTTGAGCATGCACGACAGCCACGATTTGCTGTCGCCCTGCGGGCGAAAATGACCGCCCCTTACGGCTTACTCAGTTTCGTATGCGTTTTTCGTTTTTGGTTAAGGGGTTCCTGATTAGTCGGTCATGAGCGTCCGTGGGAGAGCGGTCTTCAATGACCATGGGGGCATGGTCATTGAAGACCGCGTATAGGCCGTTGTCTCCCGCCACTAGGCCCCTTATGCTCAATCTCGACGCGACAGAGGTGAGCCGGCATGACGAAGGCAGCCAAGGGAACATCAAGCACCGTCGTACCAATAAGGGGTGAGGGCGACGATGCCGGAACCGAGTTCAAGAAGAAGTGGGGGCCAAAGGTCGCCGAGCGCGGGTTCTGCATGGTTCCCTCGCTGCTGCTGAAAGCGCAGCTACGGCTCGGTCTGAGTGCTCAGGAGCTGAACGTGATGCTTCACCTCATGGACCACTGGTGGCGGGCCGACAGCAGGCCGTGGCCGAGTCAGGCGACGCTTGCGCAGCGCATGAATATCCAGCCGCGCCAGGTCCGCCGCATCTTGAATCGCCTTCGCGCGGCGGGGCTGGTGGATTGGGAGGCACGTTATAAGGAGGACAAGGGTCGCCTCTCGAACGCGTACGACCTGTCTGGGTTGGTGAAGAAGCTAAAGAAACTGGGCCCCCGAATTTGAGGCGGTTGCGCGGGAGAATGAAAAGAACCGTCAGGCGGTTACGCGACGTGGAGGCAGGCACCGGTTAACGCGGCGTAGCTCAGAAGGATAGAGCGTCTCGCTGTCGACAGTACGTGCAGGTCACCAGTCTGCTTAACGTACGGGCGAGAAGGTCGCGGGTTCAAGTCCCGCCGCCGCTTCCATTTTCAGTACGCCGGCGCGTGTGAAGGGCGCGTCCCTTTGGGACTGGGCCATATCGTGCTGCGTGCGACCGAGTTCCGACTAACGCCGGATCTCGGCCTTCCGGGTGACAGTCCTTCGTGCTGGTAAGTTTGTGGTATTTTGTGGTTAATCTGCAACTCACCTGGAGGGAGGCATGAGTAGTACCTCGGTACGCTTGCCGAACGAGCTGGTGGAAGAGGCGCGCAAGGAGGCGCGAGTGTATAACCGCACAGTCAGTGGCCAGATCGAGCACTGGGTGAAGCTCGGACGCACTGTTGAAACCACGCCCGGGTTCACGCTGGATCGGGTGCGTGCCGCGTTCGAGCAGCGCTTCGATCCGGATGATCTGACGGCGGCCGAGCGGGAGATTTTCGAGGATCTGCGAGGGGCGGCAATGGATGCGCCGAGCAAGGCCAAGGATGACTTCCTCGCCGAGCTCCGCCAGAGAACTGGCACGGTGGGTTACGACGAGCGCGGGCGCCTGGTGCGTACGCTTCCCGATGGCGGCGTCGAGGTCCTAGAGGAGTAACTGTCGCCACATGGCCAAGGACGACCGCCCCACGATGCACATGATTGCCGGCCCAAACGGGGCTGGCAAATCAACTCTTTATCGCACCGAGATCCAGCCGCTCGATACCTCGGCGGAGTTCGTCAATGCCGATGAGCTGGCGCAGCGCCATTATGGGCACTCTGCGCAGACGCTCGAGGAGTCGCAGACCGGGCAGCGCCTGGCCGAAGAGCGGCGGCGCCAGCTGATGGCCGAAGGCAAGAGCCTGGTCGCCGAGTCCACGTTCTCGCATCCGTCGAAGGTGGACCTGCTGCGCGAAGCGAAGGCCGCCGACTACCGCGTGGTTCTCTACCACGTGAATGTGAGCAGTCCCGACCTCTCGGTCTACCGCGTCGCGTCGCGGGTCGATAGTGGTGGCCATCCGGTGCCCGAGGACAAGATCCGAGAGCGTTACCAGCGCAACCAGGCGCTGATACACCAGGCGTCCGGAATTGCTGATCACACCCATGTCTTCGATAACTCCCGGCGCAATGAGCTACCTCACCGCGCCATCGAGCTGCGCGAGGGGCGGGCGGTCTGGGTGGACGAGTCCGTGCCGAAGTGGACTCGGGAGCTCTATGCCGAGGAGTTGGCCCAATATGCACCCCAGCGCGCCAATCGTGCCGTCGCCAGCTTCGAAGCGGCGCACGCGTTGACCCAAAGGAGCCTCGGGGAGACCGCGCAAACCTACATTGCGCGACCTGGGGGGACCTACTCAGGCGGGGTCCTCGGTCAAACGGAGGAGCACGTGGTCCAACAGGTTGGGGAACGTTTCACCGTCGCGCACTTCGAATCGCACCTATCGCACACGCCCAAGGTTGGTGAGCGCGCCACAATCGCTTACAGCGCGGAGGGCGAAGAACGGGCAACGGTAACCATCGATCGCACGGCTGAGCATGGTCCCCATGCGGCCGCGGCTGAGGCCTGGAGGAAGGATCCGGTTCAAGCCGCGAAGGACTACCCGGCGTTGGCCGACGAAATGAACAAGGCTTCAGTGATCGTGGAGACCGGTCGCAAGGCAGCGGCGGACCAAGGCTTGGACGAACAGAGCCAATCCGCATTCGTTGCACGCACTATAAAGCACGCGGTTGATGAGCTCGAGCACGGTCGCTCACTGCCGGACCTGCGGACCCGAGAGCACGGGCGATCGGACGGGTACGATGAGGATCGTGAGCGCTGATTGCTGAGGGGGCGGCTCTTCCGAACTCAACTCAAGTTCGGTGCGGTCACTCCGGTGCTGTGCCGGGGACGACAGGGTTCCCACGAGGCCGCTTTTCTAGCCGTTGCACAGTGCCACTTGTGAGCGCTCCCCGGGGCATCGGTCGGTGCTGAAGCGCTAGCAGTGTGTGAGCAGCCACAAGCCAATCCCTTCTCCGGCACCGAGAACGGGAGGGCCGGATACCGGCCGGTGGAATTCCACTGTCACAAACCTGCTAGGGTACGAACGCAGGTAGTGGCTGAGCGCACATACCCGGCCGTCTTGACCGGTGGGAGGGAAGGCGTTCGGGTCAGAGGCGGTTACCCGGGAGCACCGGACGCGGGGTTTCGCCTCGGGTTCTCTCTCTGCGCCGTCGGCGGCCGGCGACGCGGCCAGCGCCAGGGATGCCCGGCGCCTAGCGGTGTCTGTCAGCTCCCGCCGCGCTCCCGCGCCTCGTCGAGCTCCAGCAGTAGCGATTCCATGCGCTCACGGTAGTCGCCCGGCTCGCTCCACAGGCCGCGCTGCATGGCTTCCACCAGGCGCTCGGCCATTTCCCGCAGGGCTTCCGGGTTGTGCTTGCGCAGGAAATCCTGGTTGTCGGCGTCGAACACCAGCGCCTCGCTCACGTTGGCGTACTGGTAGTCGTCCACCACGCCGGTGGTGGCGTCGTAGGCGAAGAGGTAGTCCACGCTCGCCGCCATCTCGAAGGCACCCTTGTAGCCGTGACGCTGCATGGCGGCGATCCACTTGGGGTTGGTGACGCGACTGCGCACCACGCGGTTCAACTCCTCGTTCAAGGTGCGCACGGTGGGCGCGGCCGGGTTGCTGTGGTCGTTGTGATAGACCGCCGGCGCGTCGCCGCGCATCTCGCGCACCGCGTTGGTCATCCCGCCCTGGAACTGGTAGTAGTCGTCAGAGTCCAGGATGTCGTGCTCGCGGTTGTCCTGGTTGTGGATCACCGTGTCCAGCTCGCCGAGGCGGTGGGCGAAGGTGTCGAAGGCCGCCTCGCCGTGCTCGTGCTGGCCGTAGGCGTAGCCGCCCCACTCGATGTAGGCGCGGGCGAGGTCGGCGCCGTTGTCCCAGCAGCGCTCGTCGATGAGCCCCTGCAGGCCCGCGCCGTAGGCGCCGGGCTTGGAGCCGAACACCCGGAAACCCGCCTGCCGGCGTGCGTCCTCGGGGGACAGGCCGTCGGCTTCCAGTGCCTCGCACCGGGCCTCCACGTGGGCGCGTACGGTGTTGCTGTCGCCGGGCTCCTGCATGTCCGCGAGCTTCTGCACCGCCGCGTCGAACAGCCGTATCACGTTGGGGAAGGCGTCGCGGAAGAAGCCGGACACCCGCAGGGTGACGTCGATGCGCGGGCGGTCGAGCTGAAAGCCGGGCATGATCTCGAAATCCACCACCCGGTGGGAGCCCGCCGCCCAGATGGGTCGCACGCCCATCAGGGCGAAGGCCTGGGCGACGTCGTCGCCGCCGGTGCGCATGGTGGCGGTGCCCCAGACCGAGAGGCCGATCTGGCGCGGGAAATCGCCGTGCTCCTGGAGGTGGCGGCGTACCAGCGCCTCCGCCGAGGCCTGACCCAGCTCCCAGGCGGTGGGTGTGGGGATGGCGCGGCTGTCCACGGCGTAGAAATTTCGCCCCGTGGGCAGGGTGTCGAGGCGCCCGCGGGTGGGCGCGCCGCTGGGGCCGGGCGGGACGAAGCGGCCGTCGAGCCCGGCGAGGCTGTTGTGGAGCTCGTCGCTGACGCCCTGGTCCAGGGCGGGCAGTACCCGCTCGCGCAGGGCCTCGATGAGTGTCGCAGTGCGTGGCATGCCGTCGGGCAGCTCGGCGAGCGGCGCGGCGTCCACCACGAAACGCGCCACCAGCTCCCGAGCCAGGAGTTCCAGGCGCTCGCGGGTGTCGTACTCGCTGCGCCAGGCGGCCTCGCTCACGTCCGCGAGCATGGGGGGGCGCGGCCCGGACCATTCGGTGGCTTTCGCCTGGAGCGGGTCGAAGTCGTCGCCGAGGCCCAGGTCGGCGGCGAGGGCGTGGAGCAGGCCGGCGTCCTCGTCCGCCTCCCCCCGGGGCAGGCGCATGAGCGCGACGAGCGTATCCCGGAGCTGCTCGGTGGGCGGCAGCTCGCCCAGGCAGTGCAGGCCGTCGCGGATCTGTGCCTCCTTGAGGTCGCAGAGGTAGGCGTCGAGCTGTTGGAGCAGGGCGGTGTCCGGGTCGTCGATGGCCCCGGCGTCCGCCGGCGGCAGCTCCTCGACGAGGTGGCTCTCGCGGGCCTGCTTGAGGATCGCCTGGCGCAGGTGGTCCTCCCGGCGCTGGTCGAGCCCCATGGCCTGGTAGTACTCGTCCACCAGGCGCTCCAGCTCGGCGAGATCGCCGTAGGTCTCCGCCCGCGAGAGCGGCGGGGTCATGTGGTCGATGATCACCGCCTGGGTGCGGCGCTTGGCCTGGGCGCCCTCGCCCGGATCGTTGACGATGAACGGGTAGAGCTGGGGCATGGCGCCCAGGGCGATGTCCGGCCAGCAGCGTTGGGAGAGTGCCGTGCCCTTGCCCGGCAGCCACTCCAGGTTGCCGTGCTTGCCCACGTGGATCACGGCGTCCACGGCGTAGACCTCGCGCAGCCAGCAGTAGAAGGCGAGGTAGCTGTGGGGCGGCACCAGGTCCGGGTCGTGGTAGTTGGCGGTGAGGTCGATGTTGAAGCCGCGCGCGGGCTGGATGCCCACGAAGGTCTCGCCCAGGCGGATGCCGGCGATCATCAGGCGCCCGGCGCGGTGCTTGGGGTCGGTCTCGGGCTCGCCCCAGCGGTTGCGCACCGCCGCCTGGCACTCCTCGGGGAGGGTCGCGAACCACTCGCGGTAGGTGGCGAGGTCCAGGCTCTGGTAGCAGGGCTGTGCCGCGAGGGTGTCCGGGTTGTTGGTGATCCCGGTCTGCAATGCCTCGATGAGCGCGGTGGGGTCGTCGGGGACGTCCTGGACCGGGTAGCCCGCTGCTTCCATGGCCCGTAACAGGTTGAGCGTGGAGCGGGGTGTGTCCAGGCCCACGCCGTTGCCGATGCGCCCGTCGCGCGTGGGGTAGTTGGCGAGCACCAGGGCGATGCGCTTGGTCGAATTGGATCGGATCTGCAGCCGTGCCCAGCGCCGGGCGAGGGTGGCGACGAAGCGGGCGCGCTCTTCGGCGAGCTCGTAGCGCACCACGTCGAGCTGGCAGCGCTCACTGTAGCGGCTCGCGCTCTTGAAGCTCACCGCGCGGGTGATGATGCGCCCGTCGAGCTCCGGCAGCGCGATGTGCATGGCGATGTCCCGGGCGCGCAGGCCCTGGGTGTGTTCCGCCCAGTCCGCTTCGGTGGCGCTGGAGAGAATGAGCTGGAGGATGGGCACGTCGCGGCCCAGCGGCGAGGGCTTCGCCCCGGGCTGGGAGGACAGCGCGGCGTTGTCGGCGGCCTGCAGGGCAAAGCCGGTGGTGTTGAGCACCACCGCCGCGCCGGCCTCGTCGCAGAGCCGGTCCACGGCGGCCAGGCATTCCGCTTCCTTGAGCGAGGCCACGGCGAGCGGCAGCGGATTCAGCCCCTCCTCGGCGAGCACCCGGATGAGGTCGTCGAACATCGCCATGTTCGCCGCCTGGAGGTGGCTGCGGTAGAACAGCAGCAGCGCAACCGGTCGGCCGGGCTGCCAGTCGGCGCGCCAGTCGTCCGGGGTTGCTCGGGCGTGGTTCGGGTGGTACAGCAGTGCCCGGGGCAGGGCTTCCGGCGGCAGCCAGTCGTCGTCGCGGCCGAGGCATTCGGCGCCCAGGTAGCGGTAGAGCTGGTCGGCATTGCTGCGCCCGCCCTCGCGGAGATACCGCCACACCTGGTGGGCGGTCGCGCGAGGGACGGTGCCGGCGCGCAGGAGCTCGTCGTCCTCGCCGTCGTCGCCGGGGACGACGATGAGGGTGCGGCTGTCGTCCGTCGCCGCCCACTCCTGAAGTTGCTCCAGGCCGTAGGGCCAGTAGGCGTTGCCACCGAGGAGCGAGACCACCACGACCCTGGCGTGGTCGATCACGCGGTCGCGGTAGAGGTCGAGGGCGGCGGGCTTGGTGAGGTGCAGCCAGTTGGCGAGCCGCAGGCTCGGGTAGTCGGGGGGCAGGCCCTCGGCGGCGTCGGCGAGCAGCCCCAGGGTGCCGTCGGCGGCGGCGAGGATGACGAGCTCGCCGGGGCTTTGCTCGAGATCGATGATCCCCTCGTCGTCATTGAAGCCGCCGGGTTGTGCCGAGAGCATGTGCATCGTCGTGCGTCCTCTTTACCCATCGTCCGATCGCGTGGGAGGCCTGGTTGCTCGTCGCGTGGGGCCGGTTCCGCGATGTTTGACTGGCCGGTGAGGGTTGGGGGGAACGGGTCGTTGGGGCGGGCCGGGGCGGGAGACGCCATGAATACGTCCCTGTAGGCTCGACTGCCGCCATCCCTGGCGGCAGACGCTCCCGCCCCGGCCCGCCCCAACGACCCTGGCTGGGTCCGGGGTTCATCCGCGACGCTGGTTCCGCATCGGCAACCGAGGCGCCGGATTCGGACTCGTAGGTCGGGCTCCGGGGAAGCGCAGGCATGTAGGTCGGCTGCACTCGGCAGCCGACATCTCCGCGTCGGCACGTCGGCCAGCGCTTCGCGCTGGCCGACCTCCGATGACGACTCAACGTCTGCCGTGTGATCCTTCGAGTCCCTTAGCGCCTTTTGTGGTTGGCACGGCGAGAGCCGAACCGCCCTTTCCACTTTCAACTTGCCGCTTGCCGCTATCTCACGACTCCGCCGCCTGCAACGCCTGCTGCAACCGGTCGCGGTCGAGGTCGCGGCCGATGAACACCAGCCGGGTCTCCCGCGGCTCGTCGACCTCCCACGGGCGGTCGAAGTAGTGGGCGATGCGCTCGCCCACCGCCTGGATCACCTGGCGCATGGGTTTGTCGCTCGCGGCGAAGCCTTTCACCCGGTAGATGGCGTGTTCGGCGATGAGGCTGCGGATGCCTTCGAGCAGGCGGTCCGGGTCCACGGTGCCCAGGCGGATGACGCAGTTGTCGAAGTGGTCGTGGGCGTGGCCGTGTTCCTCGCCCTCGGCGTGGTGGCGGTCGTGATGGGTCTCCACGGACTCGATGCGCTCCTCGGTGGCGGCGTCCAGGCCCATGAGCAGCTCGTTGTCCACCTCGCCGTTTTCCACGAAGAGCACCTTCACGGCCTCCGGCACGTGCTCGCGGATGCGGGCGGTGATCGTTTCGCGATCGGTGTCGGTGAGTTGGTCGGCCTTGCTCGCGATCACCAGGTCTGCCGCGCCGAGCTGGTCTTCCAGCAGCTCGCGCAGGGTGGGGTCGTGGTCGAGGCTGTCGTCGGCGAGGCGCTGGCGCTCCACCCGCTCCGGGTCGCTGGCGTAGCGGCCGGCGGCCACGGCGGGGCCGTCCACCACGGCGATCACCGAATCCACGGTGCAGTGCTCGCGCACTTCCGGCCAGTTGAATGCCTGGACCAGCGGCTTGGGCAGGGCGAGCCCGGAGGTCTCGATGAGGATGTGATCGATGCGGTGGCGCTCTTCGATGAGCTTGCGCATCACCGGCACGAACTCCTCCTCCACGGTGCAGCAGATGCAGCCATTGGCGAGCTCGAAGATGCCGTCGCCGCGGTCGGTTTCCGCCTCGTCGTCGCAGTCCAGCGGGCAGCCGCGCAGGAGCTCGGCGTCCATATCCATTTCGCCGAACTCGTTGACGATCACGGCGATGCGCTTGCCGTTGGCTTGCTTGAGCAGGTTGGAAAGGAGCGTCGTCTTGCCGCTGCCGAGAAAGCCGGTGACGACGGTGGCGTGGATCTTGTCGAGTTGCATGTTCGTCTCGCTCCTATTGAACGGGAACGGTTGCCGCTAGCGGCAGGTATTCGGCCTGTAGCTGGCGCGCCAGCACCCGGCAGCGGCCCAGCGGTACGCGGGCCTGCTCGGTGTCGATCACCCACACCCGCGGCGGCAGTGCGATGTCGTCCACCGCGTCGCGGCTGCGGCCGTCGGTGAGCAGGTAGGTGCGGCACGCGAGCCCGGGATGGCGGCGCATCAGTCGGTCGATGCGTTGTCGCGCCGTGAGCAGGGCCTCGCGCAGGGGTGTGCCGCCACCGGCTGGGAGGTGCTCCAGGTGGATCGCGCAGTCCTTGGGTGCACGCCGCGGCGGCAGCACCCAGTCCGCGCGTTCGTTGCCGAAGGCGAGGATGGCGAGCTGCTCGCGGGCGCGATAGGCGCGCTCGGCGATGCCGAGCACCACCGCCTGGGCCTGGGCGAGGGCGCGATGGCTCAGTGTGGAGGCCGAGGTGTCCAGAAGCACGCAGTTGAGGGTCGTCGGCGCCTGCCGGGGCGGGCGGTAGCGCAGGGTTCGCAGACCCTCGCCACGGTGGTTTTCCGGTGCGGCCAGGGTGCGGAACCAGTCGACCCGGTTTGCGTCGGGGGCCGCGGTGTTCGTGTGCCGACGACCCTGTGCGGGGCCGGCGCCCTGCTCGGCGCTCGGTGCCGCCGGCGGCTTTGCAGCGGTTCGCGGAGGTGGCTCGGCCGGCGCCGTCTCCCGCGGCAGATGGCGTCGGCCCTGGGGGCTCACCGCCTGCGGCGGCATGCCGCCCCAGTCGCCGTGGCCGGCGTCGCCACCGTCGCTATCATTGGCCCCGGAGTTGCCCTGCCCGCCGTTGCCGTTGTCACCACCGCTCGCCGGCGGCGTGCCGGGAGCATCGTCGTCGTGGCGCCGGCGGTGGTGGAGCACCAGCTCGGCGACCGCGTCCACGTCCGCCTCGGTTACGGAGTCGCGACGCTCCCACGCGGCGTGGGCGGCGGCCGCCTGTCGCCAGGTGAGGTCGGCACGGACGCCTTCCACGCCCGCGCGGATGCAGCGCTCGGCGATGGTCTCCTCCAGCGCTTCGGGGCAGGCGACGCCGTCGAGCCGTTCCCGGGCGGCGCGAATGCTGTCGCGCAGCGCCTGCTGAGCGGTGGCATGCTCGGCGAGGAAGCCTTCCGGGTCACGCTCGAAGGCGAGGCGGCGGCGGACAATGGCGGTGCGCTCGGCGACGTCGCTCGAGTTGTCCAACGCCACCGCCAGGCCGAAGCGGTCGGTGAGCTGTGGGCGCAGCTCCCCCTCGTCGGGGTTCATGGTCCCCACGAGCAGGAATTCCGCGGCGTGGCGGTGGCTGATGCCGTCACGCTCGACGTGGTTGACGCCGGAGGCGGCGACGTCGAGGAGGGAGTCCACCAGCGGGTCGGGCAGCAGGTTGACCTCGTCGATGTAGAGCACACCGCCGTGGGCCCTGGCGAGCAGGCCCGGGTTGAAGGCGACGCGCTGGTCGTCGAGGGCCTGCTGCAGGTCCAGACTGCCGATGAGCTGCTCTTCCGTTGCGCCCAGCGGCAGGGTGACGAACCGCTCGGCCGTTTCCGGGTCCAGGTCGGCGAGGCCCCGGGCGAGCGTGGACTTCGCACAGCCGCGGGGGCCGCTGATGAGTACGCCCCCGAGACGCGGGGCGATGGTCGCCAGGATCAGCGCCGTCTTGAGCTGCTCCTGGCCGACGATCGCGGTGAACGGAAAGACGGGGCTATGCGGCGTTGCGGTCATCGCGGAGTACCCAGTTCTGGATGGCCCAGCCACAGGCGAGGCCGAGCAGCAGCCAGAAGGCGGCATTGGTCACCGCGGTGGCGGCAATGAACTGCTGGTGCAGCTCGCTCATGGCCGCCACGGTGTCCGGCTCCATGCCGGCAAAGGCGCCACCGTGGGGATGGGGCGCGCCCACCAGATGGGGAATCGCGAGGAGCACGACGCCGGGGGCCTTCTTCCATCCACGGGCGAAGACGAACAGCCCGAGGGCCGCTGCCGTGCAGGCCACCGTGGCGATCCACCAGAGCTGGCGTGCCTGCAGGCCCGCCGCCTGCATGCCCGGGAGCTCCGGGGGCAGGCCGAGCGAGGGCGCGGCGAAGAACACGGCGAAGCCGGCGACGCCCCAGGCAAGCCCCCGGGCGGGGCCGACCGTGGTGCCGCGATAGAGATGGGTCGCCGACATGGCCACCAGCATGAGAACGCTGAAGGCCAGCGCGACGAAGATATCCGAGAGCGCGGTATAGAAAATGCGTTCGCCGCCATCGGCGGGCGTCCAGACTTCGCCGCTGTGGCCATGAGCGTGGCCGTGGTCCGCGGCGGTCTCGCCGTGGTGATGGCCGTGTTCGGCATCATGGCCTGCGCCGTCTTGGTGGTGGGTGGCTTCCGCGGCGCCACCGCCCTCGAAGGCCTCGGCAGCGTAGATGAGCTGGCTGACCTGGAAGTGCTGGCCCAGCGCGAACGCGAGCCCCGTGACGATGCTTACCGCGAGCGCGGCGGTCAGGATGCGTCGAAAGAGCATTCATCCCCCTGGATAACGAAATCGATTGACACAGCCTCCCCGTCGGGGACGGGGGGAGCGGGCTAGCGTGGGGCTAGCCGGAGTGGTTGCGGCGCGCCCGCCGCCGAATGGCGGCGCGCTGGTGCGCGGTGCCCGTCAGTGGCAGGGGAAGACGACCGAGTGCCGCGTGTCGTGAGCGGCGTTGTGCAATTCGCTCATCGGGGCGAAGCCCACGGCGAACAGCACCACGATACCGAGCGCCGCGGCAGCGGCCAGCTGAACCAGGGTTCCGGGGGATGCGTCGACCGCGATAGCGGAGGTGTGTTGTTGCATATCCATTCCTCACGCACTCACCCGTGCGCTGTCCATGGGTTGATGGCGTCAAGGCCGGTCTCCGGGCTTACGAGAGGGGCGTTTCCGCGACGCCCGCGCCTTCCCGTCCGACGACAGTGGCTCGTGCAGGCATCTCTCTCGATCACCGTTGCGGGGGCAGCAGTGGAATTGCGCAACCACGATGCGCGCACCACTTTCCCGATTCTCTCCCGACAGGGAGCACCTTGAGCGACGAATGGTAGGCGGCGGGGCGCGTGCGGGTCAAACCGGCGGTGTGTCGGGAGTTGCAAGTTTCAAGCAGACGTAGGCCGGCACCCGTGCGTGGTAGCGCATCGGATGCCGGCATGGGCGTGAAGGCGGCGAAGCCGGACCTTACTAATCTTCTCAGAAGTATTGTCATACGTCAGAGCGCCACAGCGGCCCGGGGGCAAGGCGCGTTCGCGCCGGCGTGGCTGGGTCACGTCAAGCGAGCGCAACGCCGCCACCGGGTCGCTGTGGCGCTCCCTTTGGGCCGGTCTGTGCGCCGATGGGATCTGCGTTGCTCACCGCTTATGTAGCCCGGCTACACGGCGCGCCTCGCGCCTTGCCCCATCGGCGCACAGACCGGCTGACGCATGACAATACTTCTGAGAAGATTAGTAAGTGGAAAGTTCCAAGATTCAAGTTGAAAGTGGCGAGTTGGCAGCCGCGGTGCCGGTGCCGCTCGCGACCTGGAACTTGCAGCGTTGAACCTGTAACTGAGGAACGGCCTTCGGCCGTGATCACTCATGCCGGCTTCGAGCTCGCTGACGCTCGCCTGGAGCCGGCCTACGCCGCTTTCGCTCATTTGTGGTGGTGGACTGCGCTGCGCTCCGTCCACCCTACGCGACGACTCCGTTGATGGCGTGAGCGGCGCCTCTCGTAGGGTGGATGGAGCGTAGCGCAATCCGCCATCGACCGCGGCGCCGTTGTCGCTTTCGACTTGAGACTTTCAACTATTTACTCGCTGCCTGCCTCTTCCGCTCGCAAAGCCGTGCGAAGTACCGCGGCGCTCGCGAAGCTGCGGTCCGGCGGTGGCAGGCGTGGTCGACGCAGTAGCAGCACCGGAATGCCGCGTTCGCGGGCGGCTACCAGCTTGGCGGCGACGGCGTTGCCTCCGCTGTTCTTGGTGACCACAACATCCGTCTCCAGGCGGTCCATCAGCTCGCGCTCGTCGTCCAGCGCGAAAGGGCCCCGCGCCTCGATCGTGGTGCAGCGCGTCGGTACCGTGCGTCCGTGGTCCGGCAGACAGCGCACGTTCCAGTGCTGGTGCGGCGGCACGGGGGCGAGATCCAGCGCACCGGGGCCGATGGTGAAAAGCGGTCGCCGGTAACGTTCGAGCGCGGCCGGTAGCGCATGGATGTCGGCGAGGTAGTGCCAGCGGTCGTCGGGGCCGGGGCGCCACGGCGGGCGGTGGAGCGCCCACAGTGCGATCCCCGCGCGACTGGCGGCGGCGCGGGCGTTGGCGCTGATGGTTGCGGCATAGGGGTGGGTGGCGTCCAGCAGGCGCTCGATGCGGTGTGTTTGCAGGTAGTCGACGAGCCCGTCGACGCCGCCGAAGCCGCCGCGGTGCACCGGGCAGGGGACGTGGGGCCGGGCCTGTGGGTCCGCGACCGAGTAGATGGTCTCGTGGCCGTCGGCGTGTAGGCGGGCGGCGAGCGAGCGGCCGTCGCCGGTGCCGCCGAGCAGCAGCAGTCTCACGGGGCCTCCGCGATGCCCACCGGTTCGCCCTGGCGGTCCACGGCGCAGACCGTGAGCGCGGTGCCAGCCGGGAGATAACCACGAGCCTGTGCCGCCGCCAGTGCACAGATGCGCTGGCCGAGGGGGATACCGGCGGCCTGGCAGGCGGTGAGGGCGGCCATGCTGGTATTGCTCGACGCTATCTCGGCTCGCAGCGCCGTTTCCGCGCCTGCTTCGCCGGCCTGGGCGGCGAGGAAGTCGAAGTCCACCGGCGCCTTGCGGCTGTGAGTATCCAGGTGCCCGGCGGCGAACTTGCTGAGTTTGCCGAACCCGCCGGCGAGGATCACGGCTGGCACGGGATGGCGACGGACGTGTTTCAAGAGCGCGCCCACCAGATCCCCCATCTCAACCAGCGCCATGTCGCCGAGGCCGTAGCGGGTGCGGACGAAGGCCTCACTGGTGGAACCGGTGCAGCCGGCGATGCGCTCCAGGCCGTTGGCGCGGGCCACGTCGACGGACTGATGGATGGAGGCGATGTAGGCGGCGCAGGAGAACGGGCGGACGATGCCCGTGGTTCCCAGAATCGATAGACCGCCCAGGATGCCGAGCCGGGCGTTCATGGTGCGCTGGGCGATGCGCTCGCCGTCATCGACGCCCACGGTGACGCTGAAGCCACCGGCATGACCGTGTTCGTCGGCGAGCGCCAGCAGGTGCTCACGGATCATTCGCCGTGGCACCGGGTTGATGGCCGGCTCCCCCACCGGCACGGTCAGCCCGCTGCGGGTGACGGTGCCCACGCCGGCGCCGGCGCGGAAGCGCACGTCTTCTTCGGGCTCGGGAATCACCCGGGCCCAGACACGGGCACCGTGGGTGGCGTCGGGGTCATCGCCGCCATCCTTGATCACGCCGGCCTCGGCGCCGTCGTTGGTGGCGCTTAGGTCGTGGATGGCCATGTCGGCGCTGCGGCCTCTCGGCAGCGTGACGTGGACAGATCCCAGACGGAAGCCGGTGAGCGTGAGGCGTGCGGCGGCAACGGCGGCGGCGGTGGCGCACACGCCGGTGGTGAAGCCGGTGCGTAGCGGGCCGCGGCGCTCGGGCGTTTCCGGGCGCATGGACGGGCCGTTGGCGGTGCGCTCGGCGCTCATGGCGGGAACCGCGATCACTCCAGGGCCGGAACGGGCGGGCTGGCGTCACGCTCACCGTGAAGCGCCGCGTGCAGGCGCACCACGTCGCCGACGATGAGCAGCGTGGGCGAGCGCAGCGCCAGCGGCCGGGCGCGATCCGGTAGATTCGCGAGGGTGCCGGTGAGCACCCGCTGATCGGGGAGGGTGCCGCGCTCGACCAGCGCCGCGGGGGTCGCCGGCGCGAGGCCTGCATCCGTGAGCTCGTCGCACACCTCGCCCAGGGCGGAGAGGCCCATGTAGATCGCCAGCGTCTGCCGCGGCCGGGCGAGGCCGTCGCGGTCCAGCTCGATGGCGCCGTGGCGCCGCCGGGCGGTGATGAACTGGCAGCTATGGGCATAGTCGCGGTGGGTCAGGGGAATACCCGCATAGGCGGCGCAGCCGCCGGCCGCGGTGATGCCCGGGATGACCCGTACGGGAATGCCTGCCGCCGCGATCGAGGCGGCTTCTTCGCCGCCGCGGCCGAAGACGAACGGATCGCCGCCCTTGAGCCGTACGACGTGGCGGCCGTCTTGCGCGAGCTCGACCATGAGCTCGTTGAGGCTGCCTTGCTCGTAGCTATGCCGAGCCCGAGCCTTGCCCACGTAGTGCCGCTCGGCCTCGGGCGGGGCGAGTGCGAGCACTTCGTCCGCCACCAGCCGGTCATGGAGTACGACGTCGGCGCACTGTAGGGCGGCGAGGGCGTCCAGCGTCAAAAGGCCCGGGTCCCCGGGGCCGGCACCCACCAGGTCCACCTGCCCGGCCGGTGTCTTTGTCTCCGCGATGGGGGCGGCCGCGATGTGCACGGGGCCGCGATCGATGGTGGCGGGCAAACGGCAGGAACCGGTCGGTGAGGCCGCCGCTTCGCAGGGTATGCCCCGCTCGGCTGCCGCCCTGGCGACGGCGCCGTCCACCTCGGCGTGGCCGGTGGTGGCCACGGCGAGCCAGATACCACCGAGGTCCGCTGGCTCGAAACGGCGCGGGTGATGAATGACGTCACCATCCGCGGCCGATTCGGCCAGACCGGGCGCGACCCGCGGGGCGACCACGGTCACTCGTGCGCCGGCGCCGCGCAGGGCGGCCACCCGCCGGCGGGCGGTCTCGCCGCCGCCCACCACCAGGCAGTCGCGACCTTCGAGCTCGACGAACAGTGCCAGGGTGCCCATGGTCATTCGTTGCCCGGCAGTCGCGCCGCGCCGCGGGCGGCGCCGGTGCGCCCGCGGGGGCGGTAGTAGTGGGCTTTGTCGGCGCGGTAGAGGAACGAGTCGGAGAATCCGTCCATGGCGAGCACGCGCCCCACCAGGATGATGGTGGTGCGGGTGAAGCCCTTCGCCCGTACCCGCTCGACAATGGTGTCCAGCGTGCCCTCGACGCGGTCGCCGTCCTCCCAGCCCACACGGCAGAGCACGGCCACCGGGCAGTCGCCACCGTAGTGCGGGCGCAGATCCTCGACGATGTGGTGCAGCCGCGTGACGCCCAGGTGGATGACCAGCGTCGCGCCGTGGCGGGCGAGGTCGCTCAACGCCTCGCCGTCGGGCATGGAGGTCTTGCCGGCGTAGCGGGTCATGATCACCGTCTGCGCGACGTCCGGCAGCGTGAGCTCGCAGCCGATCTCCGCGGCGGCGGCGCTCGCGGCGGTAACGCCGGGAATGATTTCGTAGTCGATGCCGAGCTCGCGCAGACGCCGGATCTGTTCGCCGACGGCGCCGTAGATGGAGGGGTCGCCGGAGTGCACCCGCGCCACGTCGATGCCTTGCTCGTGAGCGCGGCGCATGTGCTCGATAATGGGTTCCTGGGAGAGCGTGGCGGTGTTGATCACCTCCGCGTCGGGGGCGACGTCCTCGAGCACGGGCGGCGGCACCAGGGAGCCGGCGTAGAGCACCAGGCCGCACTCGCGAATGCGCCGCTGCGCCTTCACCGTGATGAGCTCCGGGTCGCCGGGGCCGGCGCCGATGAAATAGACTTTCACGGGTTGTCCTCCTTCAGGGCCTGCTGCTGTCAGCGAACGTTTGGGGCCGGGGGATGGCACGCCGGGTCACGACCGGCAGCCGGCCGATCCCCGACGGCGGTGTCCGCGCCTCGGCCCCGACCACTTCTCCAGGCCTCGTCATTGTCAGGCTTTGGCTGCATAGCCGCGGGGCGTATACACCCAGTCATCGATCACCCGGGTCTGGGCATTGCCTACCAGCACCACGCAGAGCATGTCCACTTGCGCCGGGTCCAGCGCCGACAGGGTGGTGCGGGTGATCGCTTCCGTCTCGCGGGTGAGGTTACGCGCCACCACCACCGGCGTGTCGGCCGGCCGGGCGGCGCGCAGGATCTCCAGCGCGGCGGGAAGCTGCCAGTCGCGACGCCGGGAGGCCGGGTTGTAGAAGGCGACCACGAAGTCGCCGTCCGCGGCGGCGCGTACGCGGCGCTCGATCACGGGCCACGGCGTCAGCAGGTCCGACAGGGAGATGGCGCAGAAGTCGTGGCCCAGCGGGGCACCCACCCTTGCCGCGGCGGTCTGCATCGCGGAGATGCCGGGTAGCACTTCGATGCGAACGCGTTCACGCTCGCTGGCGGACCGTTGTGCCAGCCGCTCGAACAGCAGGCTGGCCATGGCGTAGACGCCGGCGTCCCCGCTGGAGACGAGGGTTGTGGTCCGCCCGTCGGCGGCGAGGTCCAGCGCCATCTCGGCGCGCGTTGTCTCTTCGCCCAGCGGGGCTTCGTGGCGCTCGCGACCGTCCATGAGGTCGCCGAGCAGGTCCAGGTAGAGACCATAGCCCACCACGTCGGTGCTGGCACGCACGGCGTTGGCCGCGGCCGGCGTCAGGTGGGCGGTGTCGCCGGGGCCGGTGCCCACGACCCACAGGCAGGGGGCATCGGTCTCGGGTGCGGTATCAGCCATGGGTGATCTCCGGGTAGCTGCGCGCAAGTGCTGCGGTGGCGCGCCGGTTCTTGCGCTTGGTGACGACCAGCTCCGCGTGGCCGTTACCGAGCTCGGTGGCCCGGGCGAGCGCGGCGGCCTCGGCGACGCCGTAGCAGCCGACGGCGGCGAAGACGTGCTCGGAGCGCTCGGACAGCGCGTCCTCATGAGCGCGTAGCGCCTGCGCAGGATAGGTGGTGAAGGGGCGGTCCAGGTCCCCGGCGAGCGCGAGCATGCCGGCTTCGTCCGCCTTGAGGTCGACGCTCGCCAGGCCCGCCAGCGCGTTGGCGTCGAGCCCGGCGGCGGTGAGCACATCCGTGAGCACGGCCTGGATGTCTTCGCGGGGGCAGCCGCGGTCACAGCCGAGGCCGGCGACCCAGATGGGGTGCGTGTAAGCCGAGGCGGTGGTGAGCACCGCCTGAGCGCCGAGGTGCTCGGCGAGGCGCCGGGCCCAGTCGTTGGCGCCGGCGTCGTGGCCGCCGAGCAGGGGCACCACGAACCGGCCGTGCTGGTCGAGCACCAGCACCGGCGGGTCCTGGCGTTTGTCGCCGATCACTGCCGCGAGCGTGCGTACCGCGATGCCGGTGGCGGTGATCAGTACCAACGGCCGGCCTTCGATGAACCAGGCGCGCACGCGCTCGCCGAAAGGCGAGGGGCGGTGATGGTGCTCGGCCCCCGCGCAGAGCGGGACGAGGCGTTCGCCGAACGCCTTTCCCGCTTCGGTGAGGCTGACGATGACCGGTGTGCTCACGCCGACGCCTCGGGGAAGACCAGGAAGATGGCGAAATAGGGCCCACGACCTGAGGGCAGGTCCTCTAGGCCGGCGTGGAGTGTTTCCTCCGGGCCGCCCACCTGCTCCAGGTACACGGCATCGGCGGCGCGGCCGCTCTCGCGGATGAGTCCGGCGAGGCGCTGGCGTTGCGGGCCCGCCTTGAGGATGGCGATTGCGGCATGGTCCCGCAGGGCGGCGCGGATCGCCCCGTCGCTGCTGCGGGTGGTGAGCACGACCAGATCTTCGTCCTGGCGGGTGAGGGCGCGACCGATCCGCGCCGAGGCGGCGCCCACTGAGGAGATGCCCGGCACGACTTCCACGGGAACGTCGTCGTTCAGGTGTTCGCGCAGGTAGCCGAAGCTGGCGTAGAGCAGTGGGTCGCCCTCGCAGAGCACGGCGACGTCTTCACCGGCGGCGGTGCGGGCAGCGAGTGTCCCGGCGGCCTCCGTGTAAGCAGACTGTGCGGCGCTGCGATCCTTGCTCATGGGGATGGTCACCGGCAGCTCGTCGACACCCTCGCGGAGGTGGGGCGCGGCGATGGCGCGCGCCCGTGACGGCCGGTTGGGCGCGGCGATGTAGCACACCGTGGTGGCGGCGGCCAGGCGGTTGGCCGCGCGCAGGGTGAGCAGATCGGGGGCGCCGGGGCCGACGCCGATGCCCCAGACGGTGCCGGTCATGGTTGGCCTCCTTGCTGGCGCGGAACTGGGTCCAGCACTGTTCGTGGTGTGGCGTCCGCGGTCCTGGCACGCGCGTTGACCGTGCGGGGTGGGGCGACGGCGCATACGGGGGCGGGAGACGCCGTGAATACGTCCCTGTAGGCTCGACTGCCGCCATCCCTGGCGGCAGACGCTCCCGCCCCCGTATGCGCTGCCGCCCCGGGTAGGTGACGGGGCGTGTCCGCGGCGTCGGCGGGGTTGACGAAGGGTGCCGTTAGAGCGCGGTGGGTGTCAGACGCCATCGGTATCGTCCCTCTTCGACCAGGCGAGGATGAGCACCGGCAGCTGGGGGCGCAGAAGGAGCTCGCCGTTAAGTCGATCGCCGCGGGCGACTGAGAGCTCGGTGAGCTTGCTCTCGCTGCCGGTGGCGTCCGCGAAGTCGATGAGCGCCCGGCGGGCGGGCTCGGTGACGGCGGTGGCTACCAGTCGTCCATCGGGACGCAGGCGCTCGCGGGCGAGGCGCAGCAGCTCGGGTAATACCCCGCCGTGGCCGCCGATGAACACCGCGTCCGGGTCCGGGAGGTCGGCGAGGGCTGCCGGGGCCTCGCCGTGCACGCCGGTGAGGTTGGCGTCGACGCCGTAGCGGTCGCGGTTTGTGTACAGGTGCGCCAGGCGGCCGGCCTCGCGCTCGATGGCGTAGACGTGCACGCGCGGGTTCCAGCGCGCCCACTCCACCGCTACGCCGCCGCAGCCGGCGCCGATGTCCCAGCCCACGTCGCCGGCGCGGGGTGCGAGGGCCGAGAGCACGGCGAGGCGCACTTCGCGCTTGGTGATGAGCCCTCGTCCCGGCGCCGCGCCGGTATCGAAGGCGGTATCCGGCAGGCCGGGGAACTCGGGCAGCACGCCCCCCGGGCCGCGGGTGCGCACCAGGGTGACCTGCAGCGGGTCGAACTCGCCGCCGTCGTGGGCGAGTGTGCGGGCATCGGTGGTGGTGATCCGCTCCTGGGCCGCGCCGAGGCGTTCGGCGATCCACATGAGCGAGTCGGGGAAGCCGGCGGCGACGAGCTCCCGGGCGATGGCGGGCGGCGTGGCCTCGGCGTCACCGAGCAGGGCGTAGAGCCGGTTGCCGTGGAGGCGGGCACGTAGCCGTGTCAGGGGGCGGCCGTGGAGGCTCACCGTCTCGCACTCAGCGGTGGGCAGGCCCACTCGGGCGCAAGCCGTCTGCACGCTGGAGGGCGCGCTGTGAAAGCGCAGGCGTTCGGCTGGCAGCCGTCTGGCCGCCCAGGCGCCCACGCCGTGGAAGAGCGGGTCGCCGGAGGCGAGCAGGCAGATACGCTTGCCCTCGTGGGCGGCGAGGCGCCGGATTAGCGCCGAGAAGGGGCTGGGATAAGGCTCGCGTGTAGCGCCGTTGTCAGGGACGGCGCGGAGTTGGCGGGGGCTGCCGAAGATGACCTCGGCCTCGGCCAGCGCCGCCTGCGCTGCCGGGTGTGCCGGTGCGGTGTCGGCGATGCCGAGGCCGACGACATCGATGACCGGGCCGTGCGTCGCCATCATCGCGTCAGACACCGCTTTCCGCCTCGGAACACGCCATGCGGGCCAGGGCGTTGATGCAGGCGGCCGCGAGTGCGCTGCCCCCGGCACGTCCGTGCACGAGGATTGCCGGCAACCCCTCGGTCTCGACGAGGTGGGCCAGCGCGGCTTTGGATTCCGCTGCGCCCACGAAGCCGCAGGGCATACCCACTACCAGAGCGGGCCACGGAGCACCGGCGTGGAGCATCTCCAGCAGGCGAAAGAGCGCCGTGGGGGCGTTGCCGATTACGGCTACCGCGCCGGCGAGCTGCGGGCGCCAGGCATCCACGCCGGCCATGGTCCGGGTGATGCCGTTCGCCTTGGCGCGGGCGACGGTATCGGGGTCGTGGAGGAAGCACTCGGGCTCGCCGCGCAGGAACCGCCGCGTCAGGCCGTGGCGGACCATTTCCACATCACAGAGCACCGGTGCGCCGGCAGTCAGCGCCGCGACGCCGGCGGCGGCCGCCGCCTCGCCCGCTACCAGAGCGTCGACGATCCGCGGGTCGCCGCTCGCGTGCACCAGGCGCATGGCCACCTCCGCGGTGCGGGGGCCGAATCCGCCGAGATCCGTGCATGCACGGATCTCGGCAAATGAGCGGCGCTCGATCTCGCCGGGATCGGTGACGTAGTCGAACGGTGGCACGAGCGGCGTCACCGGTCACCCCCCGTGATGGTGGGTGTGGTGGTGATGATGGTGATGGCCATGGCTGTGGTCGGCGTCGGTGCCGGCACCGCGCACATGGTGGTGATGACCCTCCTGGGGCTGGCCGACGCGGTCCTCGAAGCCGATAATCTGCTCGCGGTACTGGCAGAGCTGGCAGTTCATCCGGCCCTCGCCGCGCTCGGTGGTATGGAGCCGGTCGATGAACGCGGCGATGACCTCGGGGTGGTCACGGAGGTAGGGGGCTTTGACCACGTCGATACCGGGGTTCTCGCTGGCGAACTCGTCCGCCGTATCGTAGATGCGCTTGACCAGCCGCCCGGTGAACAGGAAGTAGGGGAAGACGAGCACGCGGCGGAAGCCGAGCATGCTGGCGCGCTTGAGCCCTTCGGCAATGCTCGGGCGGGTGACGCCGCTGTAGCAGACTTCCGCCCAGCCGAAGCCCATGCCTTCCCAGAGCATGCGCGCGATTTTCGAGATGTTGCTGTTGGCGTCCGAGTCGGAGGCGCCGCGGCCGACCACCAGCAAGACCGTATCCGCCCGGTCGTAATCGGCTCCGGCGTCGGCTTCCGCCTCTTCGATGCGGGCGCCGGCCGCCTTGATCATCCGGGCGTGGACGCCGAGCTCGGTGCCGTAGCGGATTTCCACCTCCGGGTGGTGCTGTTGCAGGGCGTTGAGCTCGCTGGGGATGTCGTTCTTGGCGTGGCCGGCGGCCATGAGCATGCCGGGTACCGCGGTGATGCGTCGGGCGCCGCGTTGCACCAGGCGGTCGACGCCATCGCTGATCAGCGGCGTGGCGAATTCCAGGAAGCCGGTCTCGCAGTCGCGTTCGGGGAACTGGTGGCGGAGATGGCTCGCGAGGGTGTGGAATTCCTCCACGCCCTCGACGTCACGGGAGCCGTGGCCGACCACGAGGACGGCGGGCGGTTCGGTGTTCATCATGCGTGCTCCTCACCCGGTGATGCGGTATTCGTCGAAGCCGCGTTGGGGGCAGCGAGGATGCAGGTGGGCACCGGCGCATGGCCGCCGCGTCCGCGCCGGCCCGACGACGACTGGCGCGCCCGGTCAATGGCATTCCTCGACGGCGCGCCCCTCCGCGCAGCCGGTCGATTCAGGCTCTCCGGGCCGGTCTCCGGACTCGCGTGCGGGCCTCGTCGCCCGGGGTGGACCGCCTTCCCATGGCGTTACGCCACAGTGGCCGGGATGGTCCACCGGCACACGCTCACCGTTGCGGGGGCAGTCCCGGATTCGGCGCGTCACGCGGCGGCGGCGCCCCACCGGGTTCCCGTTTCACCCTCGCGGCGGATTCGCCACAGGGCACCCGAGAGCGGATTGGAGCAGGGACGCTACCCCCGCCGGGGTGGCGAAGTCAAACCGACGACGCTCGTATCGACGCCGGTGCACGGGTAGGATGTCGCGCCCATCGAAGGCAATCCCCGCCACTGCAGGCGGCGGGCTCAACGGCAGGACGACACGATGTCGAGCATGAGTGTACGCGGCTCGGCGCCGGCGGCGCTGATCAGCGCGCCGGGCTCGGGCCAGGGCAAATCCATGATCACCGCGGGACTGGCGCGACTGCACCGCAACGCCGGCCGCCGGGTGCGGGTGTTCAAGTTCGGTCCGGACTATCTGGATCCCATGGTGCTGGAGCAGGCCTCCGGTGCCCCCGTCTATCAGCTCCACCCCTGGATGACCGGTGAGGCAGAGTGCCGCTGGCGCCTCGCCGAGGCCGCCGCCGAGGCGGATCTGGTCCTGGTCGAGGGGGCGATGGGCCTGTTCGACGGTGATCCGGCGACCGCAGAGCTGGCGGCGATGACGGATCTGCCGGCGGTCCCGGTGATCGACGCCTCGGGCATGGCACAGACCTTCGGGGCGCTGGCGCTGGGGATGGACCGCTATCGCGGGGACGTACGCCTGTCCGGCGTCATCGCCAACCGCACCGGCAGCCCGGGGCACGGCCGCATGCTCGCGGCGAGCCTGCCGGAGGGCATGCCCCTCATCGGCGCGGTGCCGCGGCACGAGGCGCTGAGCATTCCCGACCGTCACCTCGGATTGGTGCAGGCGGGGGAGATCGTCGATCTCGACGAACGCCTGGATACTATCGCCGGCGTTCTCGGCGAAGCGGGGCTGGATACGCTCCCGGCGACGGTCACCCTCGAGGGGGAAAGGCCGGCGCCCCCGCCGCAACGGCTCGAAGGCGTGCGCATCGCCCTGGCGCGGGATGACGCTTTCGCCTTCGTCTACCGCGCCAATCTGGAGCTGCTCGCGGCCATGGGCGCAGAGGTGCGGGAGTTCTCGCCACTCACCGACACCACGCTGCCCGAGTGCGATGCGCTTTGGCTGCCCGGTGGCTATCCCGAGCTCCATGCCGCGCGGCTGGCGGCGAATACGGCCATGCGTGAGGCCGTGCAGGCCCATCACGCCGCGGGGCGGCCGATTCTCGCCGAATGCGGTGGTCTGATGTACTGCGCCGAGCAACTGGTGGATGCGGATGGCAAAGCGCATGAGATGTGTGCGCTGGTGCCCGGCACCGCGGCCATGGCCGGGCGTCTCAAGGGGCTCGGCGTTCAGGCGCTGGATCTGCCGGGCGGCGAGCTGCGGGGGCATACGTTCCACCACTCGGCGCTGGATACGCCCCTGGAGCCGGCGACACACACGCGGCGTCGTGGAGGCAGCCCGGCCGAGGCCGTCTACCGTAGCCGGGGGCTGACGGCGAGTTACTTCCACGCGTATTTCCCAACGGCGCCACAGGCGGTGGCCGACCTTTTCCGCGGCAACGGCGACTGACGCGTCGAATCGCAGAGCGGTGCCCCCGGCGTTGTCCGTCGGCGACAGCCCCTCGGTCGGGTGTCGCCGCGGTGGGTGGCCGTCGAAATCCGGCCATTCGCGCCGCGCCTCGCCGGCGAGCCGGCGGGGTGTTGCCGGAGGCGCTCGCCAGTGGCGCGTGCAGCGGATAGCATTCCGCCAACCCAGCCATGCAAGGGAATACGCCCATGCGCGTCCTCTGCGTCGCGTTGTCGGTGTTGCTCGCCGTGGCCGCGGTACCGGCGGCAGCCGATTCGTTCGACGGCGAACCGTTCAGTGGCGAGACGGAGTTCAACTTCACGCGCACCACGGGCAATACGGAGTCGCGTACCTTCGGCCTGAACGCCTCGTTCGACTGGGTGCAGACTCGCTGGCGCGAGCATCTGGCCCTGGAGGCTTACAACGAATCCCAGGCGGGAGAGGCCACCGCCGAGCGCTACTTCGTCGAGGGCCAGGTCGATCACTCCGTCAACGACCGTGCCTACGTCTACGCACAGTCCAGCGGGGAGGACGACCGCTTCTCGGGATACGAATACAGCCTCGCCGGTTCCGGCGGTGTCGGCTACAGGTTCTACGACACCGATACCTTCCGGCTCGCCCTGGAGACGGGGCCCGGTTTCCGATATCGGCGTGCCCGCCCGGGCGTCGTCGACGCCGACAGCGGCGGCGAGGCAACGATGCGCGGGGTGATGCGGCTGTTCTGGCAGCTCAACCCTTACACCGAGTTCCAGCAAACGCTGGAGACCAGTCTGGGAACCGAGAGCACGCTGAGCCGCTCGACCACCAGCGTCACTACCGAGCTGTGGTCCCGGTTGTCGTTGCGTTTCGCCTACCGGGTGCGCCACGAGGCGGATCCGCCGGATGACGTCGCCGCTGTGGATACCCGCCTCTCCGCCGGCGTCGTCTACGGGTTCTGACCGGCTTCAGAGGATTCGTCGGTCTGGGGGCGGAGGCTGCCACCGACCAGTTTTTCGCAAGTGCCTTTGGGGACGACGACGAAGGTGTGACCGAGGCCGTCGTGCTCCGCCGTGCCGGCGCAGGCGTTACGGGCGGTCGCACAGTCGTTCCTGCCGGCCTCGGCTACGCCGAAGCACTTCTCCATGATGCCCTCGGCGGCACCGGTGCCGCCATCCGTCGCCGCCAGCGCGACGGCCCCTGCGAACGCGGCGTAAAGCACGCCCTGGGCGCGTGTCATTGCCATCCCTCCCCACATCACGCTATGCCGCCGGCGCGATTGCCGACGCCGCGGTCTCGTTTCACCCTGCCCGCCAAAGCTACCGATACGGGTATGGGAGAGGAATCGGGGGGAGCACGTACTAATCTTCTCGGCGGTATTGTCATGTGTCAGAGCGCCACAGCGGTTCGGGGGCAAGGCGCGTACGCGCCGGCGTGGCGGGGCTCACGTCAAGCGAGCGCAACGCCGCAGCCGCATCGCACAAACGCTCCCTTCGGGCGAGGCTGTCGGGCGCTCTCGCGGCGTTGCTCGTTGCTCATGTAGCGCTTGCTACACCACGCGCCTCGCGCCTTGCGAGAACGCCCGACAGCCTCGCTGACTAGTAACTGCCTGCGGGGATTACGTATTCGGCGGGCGGTGGCGTTACGGCTACACTCGACGGTAATGAACACGCGCACCGCTCTCATACCCATCGACGTCTCTTTGAATTCGAGCCTGTTGCTGCGCTTCGGGGGCGTCGTGGTGCTTGCTGCCGTGGCTTACTGGCTCGCGGGTCAGGCCGGTATGGTGTTCATGTTCGAGCGGGCGAATGTGAGTCTGCTGTGGCCCGCTGCCGGCGTGGCGCTCGCGCTTGCCTGCCGTCTGGGGCCGGCGGCGGCGATCGGCGCCGGGTTGGGTGCGTTCGTCACGCATTTCGGGATGAACCACGGTGTGGCGGTCGCCACGTCGGTCGGGATCGGTACCGCGGTGGCCGCGTGGTTCGGTGCCCACTTGCTCGCTCGTGTGGGCGTACGTCTCGCCCTCGATCGCCCGGTGGACGTGCTGCGCTTTCTGCTCATCGGCGCGATCCCGGCGAGTGTGGTGAGTTCGCTCGTCGGCTCCGGGGTATTGTGGCTGGCGGGCATAGCCCGCTGGTCCGGCTTCGGATCGCTGTGGTGGGTGTGCTGGGTGGCGGACCTGATGGGCATCCTGCTCCTCGCTCCGGCCATTCTGGTGGCGTTGCCGCGTTGTCTCACCCGCACCCAGGTGGGCGAGATCGCAGCGCTGATGCTGACAGTGGCGGCGAGCTCGGCGGTCATTTACGGGGATTTGCTGCCGCCGGATGCCATGCTCGCGCGACCGCTGTCGTATGCCATCTTTCCCCTCATTATCTGGGCGGCCATGCGCACGGGGCCCTCGGTGACCGCCTGGGTTCTGGTGGGTCACGCTGCGCTCGCCGTTGCGCTGACAGCGGGCGGGCACGGCCCGTTCGCCATCGGTGACCTGCGCCACGGGATGCTCTCGCTGCATGCCCATCTCGCCATGGTCAGCCTCACCGGGTTACTCCTAGCTGCGGCAATTGCCGGGCGCCGAGCGGTGGAGGACGAAGCACGGCTCTACCTGCATGAGCTCTCCCACGCCGGGCGATTGAGCGCCATGGGTGAGATGGCCGCGGGCCTCGCTCACGAGCTCAACCAGCCGTTGTGCGCCATCGCCACCTACGCCCAGGCGGCGCGGCGGATGGTCAACGACGACAGCGCGCCGGCGCTCAGCCGTGCGCTGACGCGCCTCGACGACAGCGCTCAGCGAGCCGGTGCGATCATCCGGCAGATGCGCGGTTTCCTGCGCCGCGGTTCGCCGGAGACCGAACCGGTGGACGTGAACGAGCTGGTACGTGACAGCCTGGAGCTGACCGCCCCCTCGCTGCGTCACGGTGAGGTCACGGTACAGACGCGGCTTGCCGCCGATCTGCCGACGGTGCCGGCCGCGCCGGTGCAGATTCATCAGGTGCTGGTGAACCTCGTGCGCAATGCTGTGGAGGCATTGCAGGAACGCCCGTCGACGCAGCGTTTCCTCGAGATCGCCACTGCCCGCGACGGCGATGAGAACGTGGCGGTTTCTGTTGCCGATAGCGGCCCCGGCGTACCCGAAGGCTTGCGCGAGAGCCTGTTCGAGCCATTCGTAAGCGCCCGCGACGAAGGCCTTGGCCTCGGGCTGTCGATAAGCCGTTCCATCATCGAGCACCACGGCGGCACGCTCACCGTGGCGCCGCGTGCGGGTGGTGGCACGATCTTCCGCTTCGTTTTACCGGTTACTATGCCGAGGGAGCATCATGGAACGTAACCTCGACGACCCCACCGTATTCATCGTCGATGACGACCCGGACGTCCGCGACGCCCTCGTCATGCTGCTCGAATCGATGGGGCGGCGGGTCGAGGCCTGGGCGAGCGCGGATGGCTTCCTCGATGACTATGACCCCGGGCGCCCTGGTTGTCTGATCCTCGATGTGCGGCTGCCGGGCATGAACGGGCTGACCGCGCAGAGTGAGCTCGCCCGCCGCGGCATCGACCTGCCGGTGATCTTCATCTCCGGCCACGGTGATATCCCCATGGCGGTGCGTGCGGTACGTGCGGGCGCGCTGGATTTCCTGGAAAAGCCGTTCGGCGATCAGGCGGTGCTCGACTGCGTCGACCGGGCGCTCTCCCTTGACCGCGAGCGGCGCAGCGAGCGCGAGGCCGAGGCCGAGGTCTGTGCCCGTGTCGCCACGCTCACCCCCCGTGAGCACGAAGTCATGGACAAGCTCATCGAAGGCAAGGTCAACAAGATCGTGGCCCGCGAGCTGGACTGTTCCACGCGGACGGTGGAAATCCATCGCGCCCGGGTGCTGCAGAAGATGGGTGTGGACAACGTCTCCCAGCTCGTGCGTCGCGTGCTTGCACACCCGGATTATCATGACCGCCTCGCGTCGGCGAGTCGCGAGGAGCCGCAGGCCTCCGACCGCTAGTCGACCGGCGCGGAGGCCGTCTGGCTTCGTCTCTCGCGCGCCTTCCGTGTGGCCGGCGACGTCGGCCATCGCTGTACGATCCCGACAGGCTCCTAGGCACGGTCATCGCATGGGGGCTATAATTATCCGCATCAATGGGATCGTGGTTTTCAATTGATACACACGGGATGATCCAGATTAATTTCCGCGACCTTCGCTATCTGGTAGCCGTCGCCGACCACCGCCACTTCGGCCGGGCGGCAGCAGCGTGCTACGTCAGCCAGCCCACGCTCAGCACCCAGATCAAGAAGCTGGAGCAGTACCTGGGCGTGCAGCTCGTCGAGCGCACCAACAAGCAGGTGATGTTGACGCCTATCGGCAAGATGATCGCCGAGCGGGCGCGGCACGTGCTCAACGAGGTCGCGGACATCGTCGATACCGCTCGCGCCGCCGGCGACCCCATGATGGGGGACCTGCGCCTGGGGCTGATCCCCACCATCGGCCCGTATCTGCTGCCGCACCTGATTCCGGAGTTGCGCGCGACCTATCCGCGTCTGCGACCGTTGCTCTACGAGGAGCAGACCGCGCGGCTGCTGGAGCGGCTGCGTCGTGGCGAGCTGGACGCCGCGGTAATGGCGGTGCCGGTGCCCGGCGAGGGGTTGATGCACGCGAGTCTGTTCCACGAACCCTTCTACCTGGCCCTGCCGTCGGGCCACCCGCTCACCCGCAAGCAGCCGGTGGAGATCGGCGACCTCACCAGCGAGCAGATCCTGCTCCTGGAGGAGGGGCACTGTCTGCGGGATCAGGCGCTGGATGTCTGCAGCATGGTGGGCGCCCGCGAGGATGCCGAGTTCCGTGCCACGAGCATGGAGACGCTGCGCCAGATGGTCGCCTCCGGTGCCGGTATCACGCTGCTGCCCGCGCTCGCGGCAGAGGCGGCTGCCGGGTTGCCCAACAGCAACTCGGTGGAGCTGCGATGCTTCAGCGACGCGACACCCACTCGCGAGATGGCGCTTTACTGGCGCAAGGGCTCAGCACGCGAGCCGACCATCCGCGCGGTCGCGGAGGTCATTCGCGAGCTCGATGCCGTGAAAGCGCTTGCCGGGGAGGCGGCTGGCGCGCCAGTGACAAGTTGAAAGTTCAAAGTTGAAAGTGAGCACCGCTATGCGTTGCTTGTGCCTTGAGACTCTCGACTCATATGTCATTACTGTGGCCAGCGGGCTGTCTTTTTACTTTTCACTTTCCACTTTCCACTTTTCACTTGTAGCAAAGCGCGCCCGCCAGCAGGCGCACGCGCTTTGCTACAATCCCGCGCCATGGATGTCTCCGATCTCATCGACCCCCTCAACGAGGCCCAGCGCGAGGCCGTGGGCGCGCCCCTGGGGCATGCCCTGGTACTCGCCGGTGCGGGCAGCGGCAAGACACGCGTGCTCACTCACCGGGCCGCCTGGCTGGTGCGGGTCCACGATGCTTCGCCCTGGTCCATCCTGGCGGTGACTTTCACCAACAAGGCCGCTGCGGAGATGCGCGGGCGCATCGGCGAGCTGCTCGGCGTGGCCGGTGGCGGCATGTGGGTGGGCACTTTCCACGGCATCGCCCATCGCCTGCTTCGGCTGCATCACGACGAGGCCGGGTTGCCCCGCGGCTTCCAGATCCTCGACAGCGAGGATCAGCGCCGCCTGGTCAAGCGGGTCATGCGCGATCTGCAGATCGACGACAAGCGGTATCCGGTGCGCCAGCTCCAGGGATTCATCAATGGCCGCAAGGACGAAGGCCTGCGCCCGGATGCCTTGGACCGCAGCGATCCTTACGCCGGACGTATGGTCGAGGTCTACGAGGCCTACGAGGCGGCCAGCCGCGCCGCCGGCGTGGTGGACTTCGCCGAGCTCCTGCTGCGCTGCTGCGAGATGCTGAGCGCGCATCCGGATCTGCTCGGCCACTACCGGCGCCGGTTCCGGCACGTGCTCATCGACGAGTTCCAGGACACCAACGGCATCCAGTACCAGTGGTTGCGCCTGCTCGCCACCGACGAGACCGATACCTTCGTCGTGGGCGACGATGACCAGTCCATCTATGGCTGGCGTGGCGCCAGGGTGGAGAACCTCAAACACTACCAGCGCGACTACCCCGACGCCGTGGTCTATCGGCTCGAGCGGAACTACCGCTCGACACAGACGATCCTGGGGGCGGCCAACGCGCTCATCGCCAACAACGCCGACCGCCTCGGCAAGGAGCTGTGGACCGACGGCGCCAAGGGCGAGCCCATTGCGCTGTACGCCGCGTTCAACGAGCAGGACGAGGCGCGTTTCGTGGTCGAGCGCATCAAGCAGATGTGCGAGTCCGAGGGCTACGCCCGGCGCGATTTCGCCATTCTCTACCGCTCCAATGCCCAGTCACGGACCTTCGAGGAGGCGCTGATCGGCCGGGGTACGCCCTACCGCGTTTACGGCGGGCTGCGGTTCTTCGAGCGCGCCGAGATCAAGGACGCCCTCGCTTACCTGCGCCTGCTCACCAACCGCCATGACGACGCATCCCTCGAACGCGTGATCAACACCCCGGCGCGGGGAATCGGCGCCAAGACCGTTGAGAACATCCGGCTCGCCGCCCGCGATCAGGGCCGCAGCCTGTGGGATGCCGCCCGGGCAATGGTCGACGGCCGCGGGCTGAGCGGCCGTGCGGCGCGTGCCGTGAGCGGGTTTCTCGAGCTCATCGAAACGCTCGCGGACCAGACCCACGATCAGGCCCTGCCGGATCAGGTGGACACCGTGCTCGCCACGAGCGGGCTGCGGGGCGCGCTGGAACAGGAGGGTTCGGACCGCGCCCGTGATCGACTGGAGAACCTGGACGAGCTGGTCAGCGCGGCGCGCACCTACGAGCAGGAAGGCGAGCGCCCCGAGGACGAGGACATGGACTTGCTCACCGCCTTTCTCGCCCACGCCGCGCTCGAGGCCGGCGAAGGCCAGGGGGACGCCTGGGATGACTGCGTCCAGCTCATGACACTGCACTCGGCGAAGGGTCTGGAGTTTCCGGTGGTCTTCCTCGCCGGCCTCGAGGAAGGGCTTTTCCCCCATCGCATGTCCGTGGACGAGCCCGGACGCCTCGAAGAGGAGCGGCGGCTCGCCTACGTGGGGGTCACCCGTGCCCGCGAGCGCCTGTTCGTGACCCACGCGGAGCGACGCCGGCTCCACGGGCGCGATGAATACGGCATCGCGTCGCGTTTCGTCAGCGAGCTCCCCGGCGAGTTGGTGGACGAGGTACGCGCGCGGTTCTCCGTGAGCCGTCCGAGTCTGGCGGTCGGTGCCGGCACACGTGTGGCCGAGCCGGCGGGCGACGGCGCGTTTCCCCTGGGGCAGCGCGTCAGCCATCAGAAGTTCGGCGAAGGCACCGTGCTCGGGTACGAGGGCAGCGGCGCTGGTGCGCGCGTGCAGGTCAACTTCGACGACGCCGGCACCAAGTGGCTCGTGGCCGCCTACGCCAATCTCCAGGCCTGCTGATCGGATCGTGGAGGACGACAACTAACCACCCAGGGCACTAAGAACACCAGCGGGCAAGCTCGAATGCCCCGACAAGCTGGGAGCGCACCTAGATTGCGGCCTCCCGGCTGTTTAGAATCTTGGCAGTGTAGAAGCGCTACACCCGCCTAGCTTCGAGCAACAGCGGCATATGTCGTCCCCGGTCGCGTCTGAAATCGGTGAAGAAAGCGCCCGTGGTGTACCCAACCATCGCACTCGACTGCCAGCGGGTGCATCGGAAACCCCCAATGCCGAGCCGGAAATGCCTACGCGTGCAGTTCCGGACGGATCTACTGGAACAGGCCGGAGGTTCCCTGCCCGTTGACGAAGCCTTGAGCGTTGGGACACTCCGAGTACCGATGCGATGATCCTCTGTCGGAATTCGGCGTTTGCCACTGCGCTCTTTCGCCTGAGGGGCCTTTGACGAAACCTTCCTATGTCACGGCGCTGGCGGTTTCAGGAACCCGACATCCAGGTTCGCATCATCATCTCCTCAGGGCCGCGTAGCCCAATTTCGAAATGGGCCGGGCTCGACTCCCGGGCTGGACGGTTGCCTATCCGAGGACGCAATTCACCCGTCCGGGGTGACATGGTCCCCGGAGCGGGCGGTGTTGCTGCTTTGCGGTCACGGCCAGCTACCGCGTCGTCCACGCGGGACGATCAATCGATGACGAGCTCAGTCCGGTTCTGGCTCTATGGAAGGCTCGAAAGACTGCGGTTTTCCTGCCCGCGCCCCATGTTTGCGTGGCACTAGACCCAAGCGGGCGGGCGAACAAGTGTATTTGACAACCCCCTATGAGGGTGTCTTACGCTCTAGCGCTCTTCGCGAGACAATCTGTGTATCAGCGCGTTTACACGGAAGCCAAGTGAGCGCCGGTTTCCGTCCCACCAGCGGGCGGCAACCACCGGAAAGGGAGCATTTCCATGGTCAGCCTCGACCGTGTCAGGGACGTTGCGGTCCGTTGGGTCGCTGCATTCCTCGTCGTCTGCCTCGCCTGCCTCGCCACCGCCAACGCGGCCCCGAGCCCCGATAGCGACGTCCTGTGGGTGGCGGACACCGGCGGCGTGCTCAAGGTCGCCGCCACGGATGCCGCCATCGAGCTGGAGATCCCCGACGCCCGCCGGGTGAAGGCGCTCGCCGCCGATGCCGCCCGCGGCCTGGTCTGGGCGTACCGCCCGGGGCGGCTCGTGGCCTACGACCTCGCCGGCGGGCGCGTGCGGAACCTCCCCGTCGAGGCCACGTTGCTCGGGCGCAGCTCGGTGGCGACGGAACGCGAGGCGCGCGACGAATCGCGTGCCGACGTCCCCGCGGTGCTCGACGAGGCGGTCGACGGCCTCACGACCACCCAACGGCAGGCCTTCGGCACCGCCGCCGGCACGCACCTCGCCGTCGACGAGACCACCGGCGAGGTCTGGCTCGTCGACGGCCGATCGGTCTACCGCTATGGCGCCGACGGCGAACGCCTTGCCGAGGCGACGCTGGGTTCCCGTGCCCGGGATGCCGCTTTCGTGGCGAGCGAGGGCTCGCTGTGGCTGACCGACTGGCGGGGCCGGGTCCTCGCCGTCTCGGCGTCGGGCGATGTGCGCGAGCCGCTCGACCTGGGCTTCCTGGAACGCGCCCTCGCGCTCGCTTACGCGCCACAACACGACGCAGTCTGGATCGCGCTGCCCCGCGCCGTCGTCCGTCATGCCGTCTCCGGCGAACGGCGGCTCACCGCCTCCGTGGACGGCGCCTTGCACCTCGACGCCGACGGCCAGGGCGGTGTCTGGGCCGCCGGCCTGCGCCGGCTCACCCGCATCGACGCCAGTGGCTCGGCGGCGGTGAGCTTCCGCCCGCGCTGGGCCAGCGCCCTGCGCGGCGTGCTCTTCCACCTCGCCGCCGATCCCGCCGACGCCAGCGTCTGGGTGAGCGGCCTGCGCGGCGTCGCCCACTTCAGCGCCGACGGCGAAGCCCTCGCCGAGCTCGACTACCGCGCCGAGCGCCGCCTCGCGCTCATCCGCGCCATCACCACCGGCGCGGATGTCATTCCCCCGGCGCTCGCGTTCACCCGGCCCGCCGACGGCGACCATGTCGACACCCGTCGCCCCGAGCTCGGCTTCGAGTTCGATGCCGGCGCCCGTGCGGAGACCCTCGCGCTGCGCGCCGACGGTGGCGAGCTGCCGGTGGACTGCACCCCCGGCAACGAGACCGCCGACTGCGTGCCCACCGCCGACCTGCCGGAAGGCCCGGTGAACCTCTCGGCGACCATCGCCGATGCCGCGGGCAACGAATCCGATCCGGCCAAGCTCGCGCTGACAGTGGACACCGTCCCGCCGGCGCTCACCGTCGACGCCCCCAGCGACGGCACCCTGACCAACGAGCCCGAGACCACCGTGCGCGGTCAGGTGAACGAGGCCGCCGACGTCGAGATCGACGGCACCGCCGTCTTCCTGGACCTGGATCACCGTTTCGAGCACACGCTGACCCTCGACGAGGGCGAGAACACGCTGCTGGTCGAAGCCATCGACCCGGCCGGCCACCTCGCCGAGGCCCAGGTCGGCGTGACCCTCGACACCATCGCCCCGGACATCCTCGTCGACCACCCGGGCGACGGCCACATCACCAACGAGGCCGCGCTCACGGTGCAGGGCAGCCTGAGCGAGCCGGCCGAGCTCCGCATCGACGGCGCCACCGTCGAACCCGATGCGAACAACGGCTTCGAGCACGCGCTCACCCTCACCGAGGGCGGCAACGCCATCGAGCTCGTCGCCACCGACGAGGCGGGCAACGAGGCGACCCGGACCCTCGACGTCACCCTGGACACCGTCGCCCCGGCGCCCGTCGCCGGCGATCGGGTGAGCGTCACCGGTGACGGCAGCGGCCAAGCCGTCGTCACGGGCGCCGCCGGCGCCGTCGAGGCCGGCGCGCGGGTGACCGTGACCAACACCCGCACCGGCGAGCGCGTCACCGTCGATGCCGACGCCCAGGGTGCGTTCACCGCCACCCTCGGCGGCAGCGCCACCGACACCTACCACGTCGTCGTCAGCGACCCGGCGGGCAACGCCAGTGACGGCACCGACGTCACCGGCAGCGGGGATGATGACGACGACGATGACAACGGTGGCGGCGACCTGCCGCCGGACCCGGGCGATGTCGCCCCGCC
>NZ_JBNAZM010000040.1:0-41322 GCF_051195215.1 Arhodomonas sp. AD133
CACGGCGCGCCTCGCGCCTTGCCCCATCGGCGCACAGACCGGCTGACGCATGACAATACTTCTGAGAAGATTAGTAATTCAAAATTGCAGATCGGAAGCAGCAAGTCGGCATCCGCGGTGCCGATTCCGCTTCTCGCTTTCCATTTTCCACTTGCCGCTTTCCACTTGCGACTCGCACTTAGCACCCTGCTCAGGACAGAACAAGCCAGCTCACCAACAGCCCTGTGCCAATAAGATGAACAAAAAGCAGCGCCCCGAGGATTAGTGGCCGTGCGCCCGCAGCGCGGACCGTGGACCACCGTACCGTCAGCCCCAGCGCCGCCATGGCGGTGGCGAGCATGAGATCGTCTCCCTGGGCGATAGCCTGCGCCTGCATGCCGGTGAGGCCGAGCCAGGGCTGGACGACGATGGCCGCGAGGAAGGCGAGCGCAAACCAGGGCAACGCAATGCGGCGCTCGCCAGTACCGTTACGTCGGCGCAGCAGCCACACGAGCGCGAAAAGCACCGGTACCAGCAGGCACACGCGCATCATCTTGGTCACCAGCGCCGCCTGCAGCACGTTCGGGCCCAACGCCGCACCGGCGACGACGACCTGGGCGACCTCATGGACAGTCGCCCCCGTGTAGACGCCCATGGTCGTCGCCCCCCAACCGAGACCCAGCGTGTCGGCGAGCCATGGCAACAGCACCGGGTAGACGAGCATGGCAGCGCTGCCGAAGACCACCACCGTCGCCACGGCGACCCCTACCTTGCCGGGTCTCGACCCCACGACGCCTTCAGTGGCGAGTACCGCCGCTGCTCCGCAGATCGCGCTGCCCGCGCCGATCAATAAGGCGCTCTCATCATCCAGGCCCAGCCAGCGACGGCCGACGAACCACGCAAACGCCAGCGTGGTCGCGACCATCGACACGCTCACCAGCAGTGCACCACCGCCGACGGCCTCCATCTGCGCCAGGGGAACCCGCAGCCCGTAGACGATGATGGCGAGGCGAAGCAACGGCCCCCGCGCCAGCGCGAAGCCCTGACCGGGCAATGTCGCCAGCGCACGACCGAGCACGTTGGTCGCCAGCACGCCCAGAAGAATCGCGACCACCAGCGGGCTGACCGCGGCGCGCTGGAGCACCGACCACTGACCCAGCACCACGGCGGCACCGGCGATCGCGCCACTGACGACCAGACCCGGCAGCCAGGCCGGCGTAACAGCGGCAAGCGACGATAGGCTCCGGGTCTGCTCCCGCATGGTTTCGCTCCTCGGCGTAACGTTCGAACGGGAGACTAACCGGGCTGGCACTTAACCAACAGGACAAGTTATATCTATAAACCATGCTTTAAAGTTAACCCTCCACAAGGTCGAACGATGAACCTGCACCATCTCGCCGTCTTTCACGCGGTCGCCCGCAGCGGGCGCGTGAGTACCGCTTCCGAGCAGTTACACATCAGTCAGCCGGCGGTCTCGCGGCAAGTTCGCGAGCTCGAAGCCACCCTTGGCCTGGATCTCTTCGAGCGTCTGCCCCGGGGCATGCGCCTGACCCGGGCGGGCGAGCTGCTGGCCAGTTACGCGGATCGATTGTTCGCCCTGGAACGGGAAGCCGAAGCCGCACTCGCCGACTTCGCCGCGCTACGCGCCGGCAACCTCGCCCTTGGTGCGAGCACGACCATCGGCAATTACCTCATGCCGCGGGCACTCGCCCGGCTCGCGCGGGAGCAGCCCGGGATACGCGTCACCCTCGCCGTGGACAACACCGAGGGTATTCAGGGCCGATTGCTGAACGGGGAGCTGGACGTCGCGCTCACCGAAGGCTTTGCGGATCACCCCGGGTTGCATACGAGCGTTTTTCACACCGACGAGCTCGTCGTGGTCGCAGCCGCCGGTTACCTGGATGCCGAGCGTCACCACCGCCTGGCTGATCTGGCGGTGTTGCCGTGGATCATGCGTGAGTCGGGCTCCGGCACCCGAGCGGTGCTGGAACGGGCCCTCGCCGACGCCGGTCTCACTCCCATCGAAGCCATGGCACTGGCGAGCACCGAGGCGATCAAGCGGACCGTCGCCGCCGGCGCGGGTATCGCCGTGGTCTCGGCACTGACGGTGCAACAGGAGCTCGTCCGCGGCGAGCTCGTGCGCCTGGACGTGGAAGGTTTCCCCCGTCGGCGGCCGCTTCACCGCCTGCTACGCCGCCACCAGCAACCGGACCCGGCGGTGGCGGCGTTGATTGGCGCGCTCTAGCACCGTACAAAGCGCAACGTTCAAAGCGACAAGCGGCGCTGCGACCGCAGTGCCGTAATGCGAAGACGGTGGCAGCGAGCAATAGCCCACTCGCCACTTGCTGCTTTTCACGTGCAGCCGTATAGCTCAGCTGCCTCTGGCAGCCGACATTTCCGCGCCCGGCATGTCGGCCAGCGCTTCACGCTCGCGGACCTACGGCCATTGGCGCTGCGGTGGTGGGTCAGCGAGCGCGGCGGCGTTGCCCAGTCGGTTCCGTGGGTTCGGTCACGTCGGATAGGAACCGCCACAGGCGGTGCCCAACATCGGTCAACCTGTCGGACGGCTGCCGGGTGCGAAGTGGGCGGAGCCCGTGGGGGGAGAGTCGGTTGCCAAGAGCAACCGACCTACGAGTTGACCGGCAACGGAACCGGGTAGGTCGGCTGCACTTGGCAGCCGACATCTCTGCGACGGGTATGTCGGCCAGCGTTGTGCGCTCGCCGACCTGCGGCGACTGCTCAGCGATGTTCATGCACAGCGCGCTTGACCGCCAACGGAGTATCTACGACTTCTGGCACCTGGAGCGCGGTTAAAGGCGCACAGTGCAACTCAGCAAGCGCTGCGGCCGCGGTGCCGTAATGCGAAGGGGTGGCAGCAGGCACGGCCCGCTTACCACTCGCTACTTTTCACTTTCCGCTTCTTCACGCACTCTTCCGCTCCGCCTCCAACACCTCTTCCGCCCGGTGGCAGGCCACCTCCGCGCCTTCGACCAAGCGCAGCTCCGGACGCTCACTGGTGCAGCGTTCAACGGCGAAGGGGCAGCGCTTGTGGAACGCGCAGCCCGGTGGCGGGGCGATCGGTGAAGGCAGCTCTCCGCTGAGCGCCCGGCGCTGGCCGCGGTGCTCGGGATTCACCGCCGGCGTCGCCGCGAGCAGTGCCTGGGTGTAAGGGTGGCGCGGCGCGGCGAACAGATCGTCGCGGTGCGCCACCTCCACCGGCCGGCCCAGATACATCACCATCACCTGGTCGGCGACATGTCGCACCACGGACAGGTCATGGGAAATGAACAGGTATGCCAGCTCGAACTCCTGCTGGAGGTCGTTGAGGAGGTTGAGCACCTGCGCCTGTACGGAGACATCCAGCGCGGAGACCGGCTCGTCGAGAACGATGATATGGGGACGCAGCATCAGCGCCCGGGCGATGGCGATACGCTGACGCTGGCCACCGGAGAACATATGGGGGTAGCGGTCGTAGTGCTCCGGGCGCAGGCCCACGCGCTCCATCATCTCGCGAGCCGCCTTGCGGCGCTCGTTCGCGGACATGCGGGTGTTGATCACCAGCGGCTCCTGGAGGATCGCACCCACCTTCTTGCGCGGGTTGAGCGAGCCGTAGGGATCCTGGAAGACCATCTGCACCTCGCGGCGCAGGCGTCGCAGCTCTGCGCGGGTCGGTCGCGTGGCGTCGCGGCCGTCGATCAGCAGGCGTCCTTCGCTGGGCGGCTCCACCAGCGTCAGCATGCGCGCGAGTGTCGATTTGCCGCAGCCCGACTCTCCCACCACCGCCAGTGTCTCGCCGGCACGCAGCTCGAAGCTCACGCCACGCACCGCGTGCAGCGCCGCATGCTGGAACGGCCCCTGGCGCACGGCATACGTCTGCACCAGGTCACGGGCCTCCATGACTGTCGCCGTCATTCGGCCACCCTCCTCTCGTCGATCAGCGGGTAGTGGCAACGCACGCGCCCGTACCGATCCGACTCCAGTGACGGACGCACGCTGCGGCAGTGCGCCTGCACCCGCTCGCAGCGCGGATTGAACAGGCACCCCTCGGGGCGATCCTCGATGCCCGGCACCACGCCGGGAATCGTGGGCAGCCGGTCGTGGCCGGGATGACGCTCGGGCAACGCGTTCAGCAGCGCCGCCGTGTACGGGTGACGCGGCCGGTTGAACACGTTCTCGCTGCGTCCGGTTTCGACCATCTGGCCGGCGTACATCACCGAGACATCCCGCGCCGCCTCCGCCACCACCCCCATGTCGTGGGTGATGAGGATCATGGCCATGCCCCGCTCCTCCTGCAGGCGCAGCAGCAGATCCAGGATCTGCGCCTGGATGGTGACATCGAGCGCCGTGGTGGGCTCGTCCGCTATCAGAAGGCGCGGATTGCAGGCGATTGCCATGGCGATCATCACGCGCTGGTTCATGCCGCCGGAGAGCTGGTGGGGATAGTCGTCGAGCCGCTTCTCCGGCGCAGGGATCCCCACCTGGCCGAGCAGGTCCACGGTGCGGCGGCGACGCTGACGACGGTTGCCGCCCTCGTGGATCCTGAGCGTCTCGCCGATCTGGAAGCCCACCGTGAAGCTCGGGTTGAGGCTGGTCATGGGCTCCTGGAAGATCATCGCGACCTCCTTGCCCGTCAACCGGCGGCGCTCGCGCTCGGAGAGGGCGAGCACGTCGCGCCCGGCAAAGGCCAGGTGGTCGGCCGTGACCGTGGCGTTCCACGGCAACAGGCCCATCAGCGCGAGCATGGTGACGCTCTTGCCGGAACCGGATTCGCCCACCACGCCAAGCACTTCCCCCTCGTCGAGGGCGAGGTTGATGTCCGTGACCGCCGGGAACTGACCCGTTCGGGTCTGGAAGGCGACGGAGAGATTGTGGATATCGAGCAGAGCCATCAGCGCTTCAACTTCGGGTCGAGGGCGTCGCGCAGACCGTCACCCATGAGGTTGAACGCGAGCACCGTGATCAGGATCGCCAGGCCCGGGAAGGTCACCACCCACCAGGCCTCGAGTACGTATTGCCTGGCATCGGCGAGCATACTGCCCCACTCCGGCGTCGGCGGCTGGGCGCCGAGCCCGAGGAAGCCAAGCGCAGCGGCATCGAGCACCGCATTGGAGAACGACAGGGTCGCCTGCACGATCAGTGGCGCGAGACAGTTGGGCAGCACGGTGATGAACATCTGCCGCCACGTGCCGGCCCCGGCGAGGCGGGAGGCGGTGACGTAGTCCTTGCTCCGCTCGGTGATGACCGCCGCTCGCGTCAGCCGCACGTAGTGCGGCAGGTAGACGATGGCGATGGCAAGCATGGCATTGAACAGCCCCGGCCCGAGGATCGCCACCACCACCACCGCGAGCAGCAGGCTGGGGATGGAGAGCATCACGTCCATCAGCCGCATGATCGCCACATCCACCGGACCGCGGAGGAACCCGGCGAAAAGGCCCAACAGCAGCCCCACCGCCAGCGACAGGGTCACCACGATGACGCCGATGAACATCGACAGCCGGGCTCCGTGGATGATGCGCGAGAGGATGTCGCGGCCGACGTCGTCAGTGCCGAGCAGAAAACGCCAGCTACCGCCGTCCTGCCAGGCCGGCGGCTGCAGCACCGCGTCGCGGAACTGCTCGATGGGCGAATGCGGCGCGAGCACGTCGGCGAGTACCGCCACCGCGAAGATCGTGGCAATGACCAGCATGCCGGCCAGCGCCGCCCGGTTCTCGCGGAACGAGGACCAGAACTCCGTGAAGGGATGGGTCGCGGCGACGGGCTCGCCGGCATCGGCGACCGCCGCCGTGGGTTGGGGGTTCGCTTCACTCATGCGTTCATCCCGTATGTCGAATCCGCGGGTTGATCACGCCGTAGAGCAGATCCACCACCAGGTTGACCAGCATGACCATGGTCGCGATCAGCAATACGCCACCCTGAACGGCCGGGTAATCGCGACGACTGACGGAGTCGATCAACCACTTGCCCACGCCGGGCCAGGAGAAGATGGTCTCCGTGAGGATGGCACCGGCGAAGAGCAGGCCGATCTGCAGGCCGATAACGGTGGTTACCGGAATTAGCGCGTTGCGCAGAGCGTGGACGGCGATCACGCGAAACGGACGCAGCCCCTTGGCGCGGGCGGTACGAATGTAATCCTCGCCCAGCACCTCGAGAATGGACGAGCGCGTCATGCGCGCGATTACCGCCAGCGGGATCGTGCCCAGCACCACCGCGGGCAGGATCAGGTGGCGCACGGCGTTGACGAACGCCCCCGACTCACCGGAGATCAGCGTGTCGATGAGCATGAAACCGGTGGGCGTGTCGATCCAGTAGGTCGCCGCGAGGCGCCCGGAGACCGGGGTCCAGCCGAGGATGCCGGAGAACAGGATGATCAACAGCAACCCCCACCAGAAGATCGGCATCGAGTAACCGGTGAGCGCCGTTCCCATGACCACGTGATCCACGGTCTTGCCGCGGTTCACGCCCGCGAGCACGCCCAGCGGAATCCCCAGGCAGACGGCGAAGAGCATGGCGCAGATGGACAGCTCCAGCGTCGCCGGGAAAAGCGCGAAGAACTCGCTGAGCACCGGCTTCTTGGTGACGATGGACTGACCGAGATCGCCTTGCAGCACGCCCCAGAGGAAATCCAGGTACTGCACCCACAGCGGCCGGTCCAGGCCGAGCTGGGCGAGCAGCTCGGCGTGGCGCTCCGGAGACAGGCCGCGCTCGCCGGCCAGTATCAGCACGGGGTCGCCGGGGATGAGATGCACCAGGGCGAAAGTGACGATGGTGACCCCGATGAACGTCGGGACCAAAAGCAGAAGCTTACGCAGAAGAAAGCGCAACATGGGTGTTCATTCATGCTCCGGGCGGACGGTTGTCTTTTGGACAGCGACCGCGAAAGAAGTCGGACCCCACCGTGGATACGGCAGGGCCCGGCCGGCCGGGCGGTTGAGACCCGCCCGGCATGGGATCACTCTTCGAGATCCACGCCGTAGAAGATATGCGTGCCGAACGGCACGACCTTGTAGTTCTTGACTTCCTTGCGGACGGGCTCGTGGACCACCGAGTGAGCGATGGTCAGCCACGGCGCCTGCTTCTTGAAGACCGCCTGCGCCTGCTCGTAGAGCCGGGTACGCTCGTCCTTGTCGTTGCTTGCCTTCGCCTTCTCGATGAGCTTCTCGAAGGGCTCGTGGCACCACTTGGCGCGGTTGGGACCACTGCGCGCGCTGCAGGAGAGCAGCGTGTAGAGGAAGTTGTCCGGATCACCGTTGTCGCCGGTCCAGCCCATGAGCACGGTGTCATGCTCGCCGTCGCCACTGCGGCGCAGGTACTCGCCCCACTCATAGGAGACGATCTGGGCGTCGACGCCCACCTCGGCCCAGTCGGCCTGGATCATCTCGGCCATGCGCCGGGCATTGGGGTTGTAAGGCCGCTGAACCGGCATGGCCCAGATATTGGTCTCCAGCGAGTCGACCCCCGCCTCCTCGAGGAGCTTCCTGGCCTGCTCCGGGTCGTAGGGATAGTCCTCCACCGACTCGTTGTAGCTCCACATGGTCGGCGGGATGGGGTTCTTCGCGGGCTGGCCGGCACCCTGGTAGACCGCTTCGATGATGGCGTCCTTGTTCACGGCCATGTTCAGGGCACGGCGTACACGGGCGTCATCGAACGGCTCTTTCTGGGTATTGAAGGCGAGATAGCCGATATTCAGACCGGGCTGCGAGAGCACGTTGATCCCGTCGTCGGCCTTCATGTCCTCGATGTCCGCCGGGTTCGGATACGGCATGACATGGCACTCACCAGCCTTGAGCTTCTGGTAGCGCACCGAGGCATCCGGCGTGATCGCGAACACCAGCCGGTCGAGGGACGCCTTGCCGCGCCAGTACGCCGGATGCGCGGTGTACCGGATGAATGCGTCCTTCTGGTAGGCCACGAACTGGAACGGGCCGGTGCCCACCGGCTGCTGGTTCATCTGCTCGGTCGAGCCCGCCTCCATGAGCTGGTCGGCGTACTCCTTGGAATGAATGGAGGCGAAGTCCATCGCCATGTCCGCCAGGAACGGTGCCTCCGGCCGCGAGAGATGGAAACGCACGGTGTGCTCGTCAACCTTCTCCACCTTCTCGATGAGCTCATCCATCCCCATGGCGTTGAAGTACTGGTAAGAGCCGCCCACGTCGTGCCAGAGATGGTCATCGTTCAACTGCCGGCGGAAGGTGTAGAGCACGTCGTCGGCATTGAATTCGCGGCTCGGGGTGAACCACTCGGTGTCGTGGAACTGCACGCCCTCGCGCAGATGGAAGGTGTAGACGGTGCCGTCCTCGGAAATGTCCCAGGATTCCGCCAGGCCCGGCCGGAGGGTGGTCTCGCCGCGCTTGAACTCGACCAGGCGGTCGAAAACCGTACGGCCCGCCGCATCGAAGGTCGTGCCGGAGGTGTAGAGCTGTGGATTGAATCCTTCCGGGCTGCCCTCCGAACAGAAAACGAGGGTCTTCGCCGAGGCGGTCGCCGCCATCCCCAGCGACAGCCCCACCATCGCCGCCCCCGCGGCCCAGACACGCCAGTGCTTGGTCTGCATCAACCTGCTCCTCCTTACTTGTGATACGCCCCGCACCAGCTCCGTGGTCGGGGACACGCAGATGCCATCGGCATTGTTTGCGCGAAAAACTAGGGGGCTACCCAACGACTGTCAAGAAAAACTGATATCCGATTCAGTTTGCCTTATCCACGGGAAGGGGCCGGCGCGCTTGACGGCCGGTGGCTCTGGGACCATCGTGAATAAGATATGGGCAGTGTGCCCTGAGAACACGACGTGAGGAGGCGACAATGTATAAGAAACCGTTCCGCACCATTTCCCTGGCCGCCTGCCTGGCGGTCAGCCTGGGTTTCGCCGGTACGGCCGGCGCGCAGGAGGACAAGCCCACGCTCCAGGCAGTCACCGACCCGAGCTTCGTGCCGTTCGAGATGATGGACCAGGACTCCGGCGAAATGGTCGGTTTCGACATGGACATCCTCGCCGAGGTGGCCAAACGTGCCGGCTTCGACTACAAGCTGCGCACCATGGACTTCAACGGCATCATCCCCGCCCTGCAGACCGGCAATGCCGACGTCGCCATCGCCGGCATCACGATCACCGAGGAACGCGAGCAGATCGTCGACTTCACCGATCCGTACTACGATTCGGGGCTGCGCATCCTGCGCAACGCCGGTGACGAGTCCATCACCGAGCTCTCCGACCTGGAGGGCAAGAAGGTGGGCGTGAAGATCGGCTCGACCAGCTACGACTTCCTCAAGCAGGAGCTCAGCGACAGCGCCGACGTCACCCCGTATCCGGGCAGCTCCGACATGTACATGGCGCTGCTGGGCGGCAACGTGGACGCCGTTTTCTACGATGCGCCCAACGTCGCCTACTTCGCCCGCACCAAGGGCGGTGACAAGGTGGAAACCGTGGGTCCGCTGTACCAGGGTCAGCAGTACGGGCTGGCATTCGTCGACGGCAGCGAGTGGGTCGACGACGCCAACGAGGCGCTCGCCTCCATGCGGGAAGACGGCACTTACGCCGAGATCTACGAGAAATGGTTCGGCGAGGCGCCGCCCACGCAGTAAGTCTCGTGGGTGAATCCCCATAGCCACTGAACCCCGGGGCCGGACACGATCCGGCCCCTTTTGTGTGCCAGGCGTAAGACAGGAGCGCGCTCGTGGATCTCACTTTCCAGTTCGACTGGCAAGCGGCTATCGATTCCATCCCCCACCTCCTCACCGGCATCCCCTGGACCCTGCTGATCTCCTTCGGTGGCCTCGCCATCGGCTTCGTGATCGGCATCATCTTCGGGTTGCTGAGCATCAACCCCCTGCGCCCCCTGCGCTGGTTTGCCACGGCCTACATCGAGGTCTTCCGCGGCACGCCGGTGCTCGTGCAGGTGCTGTTCATCTTCTACGGCCTGCCCCAAGTGCTCGGCGGACCGATCGACGCGATCACGGCCGGCATCGCGGCCATTGCCCTGAACGCCGGCGCCTACATCTCCGAGATCGTGCGCGGAGCGGTACAATCCATTGACCGCGGCCAACGCGAAGCCGGCCTGTCGCTGGGGCTCTCGGGCAGCCAGACGTTCTGGTACGTGGTCTGGCCGCAGGCGTTGCGGCGCATGATCCCGCCGCTCGGCAATCAGGCGATCGTGAGTATCAAGGACACCTCGCTGTTCTCCGTCATCGGCGTCGGCGAGCTCGTTCGCCAGGGCCAGGTCTACATCGCCACGACCTTCACGGCGCTGGAGGTCTACCTGATGGTGGCACTGCTGTATCTGGTGATCACGATGAGCCTTTCCATCATTCTGCGCTGGGTCGAGCGCAGCGGCCTGGTGGGTCAGTAACGGAGTCACGGCATGCCCTCGACAGACACTCAACCCCGCGACGACAACGCCCCCATCGTGGAGATGGATGGCCTGAACAAGTACTTCGGCAGCCTGCACGTGCTGCAGAACATCGATCTCACGGTCACCCCCGGTGAGGTGGTGGTGATCATCGGCGCCAGTGGCTCGGGCAAATCCACGCTCATCCGCTGCGTCAACGGGCTGGAGGAGTTCCAAAGCGGCCAGCTCGTGGTGGACGGCAACGAGCTGCTGCCCAAGGGCAAGAGCCGGCACGCCCTGCATACCATCCGCAAGGAAGTCGGCATGGTCTTCCAGCAGTTCAACCTTTTCCCCCACCGCCGGGTGCTCGAAAACGTGACGCTTGCGCCGAGGAAGGTGCGCGGCCTCTCGGAGGACAAGGCGCGCGAGACCGCCGAGCGCCTGCTCGACCGGGTGGGCATCGGCGACCAGGCCGGCAAGTTCCCCAGCCAGCTGTCCGGCGGTCAGCAGCAGCGCGTGGCCATCGCCCGGGCTCTCGCCATGGAGCCCCGGTTGATGCTCTTCGACGAGCCCACCTCCGCACTCGATCCGGAGATGATCGGCGAGGTGCTCGACGTGATGCGCGAGCTCGCCCGGGAAGGCATGACCATGCTCGTGGTCACCCACGAGATGGGCTTCGCCCGCGAGGTCGCCGATCGCGTGATCTACATCCACGGCGGTCAGATCGTCGAGCAGGGCGACCCGAAGTCGGTGTTCGACAACCCGCAGAGCGAACGTACCCAGTCGTTCCTCTCCCGGGTGCTGCAGCACTAGGCGAATCGAGTTCAAAGTGGCAAGTTTCAAGTAGCAAGTTGCTCGGCGCCACTCATGGTGCCGCGGGCGCGCCGCCTCTAGCCCGTCACCGTGAACGGTGCCCAGACCGGGAGACGGGGGGCACCGCGGTGCTGCTTTTGACTTGAAACTTGGTACTTGCCACTCATCACCCGATGCGACAGGAAGTCTTGACTGAGGAAACCGCCGCGGCAACCGTCGGGCGCGAGGTGATCGCGTCCGCCCGCGGGCTGGTGAAGCGATACGGCGCCACCGCCGTCGTCGCGGGTGTGGATCTGGATATTCATCGCGGCGAGTGTCTGGCTCTGCTCGGGCCCAATGGCGCCGGCAAGACAACCACGCTGCGGCTGTTGCTGGGGCTGACGCCGCCCAGCGCCGGGACCATCGACGTACTGGGGCACCCAGTTCCCGCCGAGGCGCGGGCCATGCGTGCACGCGCGGGCATCGTGCCGCAGTTCGACAGTCTCGACCCGGACTTCACCGTTAGCGAAAACCTGCTCACCTACGGCAGCTACTTCGGTCTCTCCCGCCGCAGGGTGACCGAACGCCTGGATTACTAATCCGATCATAGGTCATGCCACGTGTCAGAGCGCTTGTGCGATTCGGCTGCCAGGCGCGCGAGCGAAGGCGTGGCAAGGCTCACGTCGAGTGAGCGCAACGCCGCAGCCGAATCGCACAAGCGCTCCCTTCGGGCGAGGCTGTCGGGCGCTCTCGCGGCGTTGCTCGTCGCTCATGTAGCGCTTGCTACACCACGCTCCTCGCGCCTTGCGAGAACGCCCGACAGCCTCGCTGACATGCGGCATGACCTATGATCGGATTAGTATCTCCTCGATCTCGCGGAGCTCTCCGACTGCGCCAATGCCGCCATCCCTACACTCTCCGGGGGCATGAGACGCCGGCTGACGCTGGCGCGGGCACTGGTGAACGACCCGGAGCTGCTGGTGCTCGACGAGCCTACCACCGGCCTGGACCCGCAGGCGCGCCAGCATATCTGGGAGCGGCTTCAACGTCTCAAAGGTGAACAGCGCACCCTCTTGCTCACCACGCATTACATGGAGGAAGCGGAACGCCTCGCCGACCGCGCCGCGATCATCGACGGCGGACACATCATCGCCTGCGACACGCCGCGCGCACTCATCGCCCGGCACATCGAGCCCCACGTGGTGGAGCTTCGGGGCGCATCGGGCCGAGCCTGGCGTGAGCGTGAGCACGATCATGACAGCAACGGCCTGCGTACCGAGGCCGTCGGCGAAACGGTGCTCGTCTACGCCAGCAGCGGCGAGACCCTGCTCACGCGCGTGGACCACGATATCGGCGGCGACTACCTGTACCGCCCCGCGAATCTCGAAGACGTGTTCCTGCGGCTCACCGGCCGCCAGGTGCGGAACTACTAACCTTTGCGAAAGGTTAGTAACGCCATGACCCTCGCCGCTCATCTGCTCACGCCACCGCAACCGAGCCTGCGCTTCCTGCCGGTATGGCGGCGTAACTTCCTCGTCTGGCGCAAGCTACTGGTACCCTCGCTGCTCGGCAACTTCGCCGACCCGCTGCTCTACCTGCTGGTGCTCGGCTACGGCCTGGGGCGTCTCGTGGGGGAAGTGGAGGGCCTCAGCTACATGGCCTTCCTTGCCTCGGGCATCGTCTGCTCCAGCGCCATGATGGGCGCCACCTTCGAGGCGTTGTACTCCGCCTACACGCGGTTGACGATGCAGCAAACGTGGTCGGCGATGCTAAACGCGCCGCTGTCCGTGAACGACATCGTCCTCGGCGAGATCGTGTGGGCCGCAACCAAGGCGCTCATCAACGCGACCGCCATCATCATCGTCACGCTCCTGTTCGACCTCGCCCGGAGCTGGCAGGCGTTGCTGGCGCTACCGGTCGTAGCCCTCGCCGGGCTGTGTTTCGGGGCGCTGGCGATGATCGTCACCACGGTTTCCCGCAGCTATGACTTCTTCCTCTACTACTTCACCCTGGCGATCACGCCGATGATGCTGATCTCGGGCGTGTTCTTCCCTCTGGCGGAGCTGCCGGACACCGTGGTACGCGGTGCCATGCTGCTGCCCCTGGCTCATGTCGTCGCCGTGGTGCGCCCACTGATGGTCGGCGAGTGGCCAGCACTCGCGGCGCTGCACCTGCTCGTCGTCGCCGCCTACGCTTTCGCCGCCATCTGGGTGGCGAGCGCGCTGGGACGGCAGCGGCTGTCGTGACGGACCATTCCCCACCGCCGACGGCACGTGCCAATTGCGGAACAACGCCGGCGCATGGGCGGGACCGGGCGGGAGGATGGCATCCGCACCGCCACGTTGGAGGCGCCAAAGACGTTGGCGCTTGCCATGCACTGGCGATTCAGTGGCCCCGCGGTATCCTATTATTCTGAGTCAGGTGTTCGCTGCACGTCTGCTCCAGGACACTTGGCAACCACCTCGAGCGGGGAGGCAGGCCATGACCGGCGTCGAACAACTCGCCGCGACAATCGCCCTGACACTCGGAGTCGGCTGGGCGAGCGGCATCAACCTCTATGCCGCCGTGCTCGCCCTCGGGCTGATGCACAACGCGGGGCACGTAACGCTGCCGCCGTCGCTGGAGATCGTGGCAGACCCGCTGGTGCTCGGCGCGGCCGGCTTCATGTACTGCGTGGAGTTCTTCGCCGACAAGACGCCGGGCGTGGACACCGGCTGGGACGCGCTTCATACGTTCATCCGCCTGCCCGCGGGCGCGGTGCTGGCCGCCGCCGCGGTAGGCGACGTTTCCCCCGCGGCGCAGATCGCTGCGGGGCTCGTGGGTGGCACTCTCGCTGCCGGCAGCCATGCGGTGAAAGCAGGCGGGCGGGCACTCATCAACACGTCGCCGGAACCGGTTAGCAACTGGTCCGCCTCACTGCTGGAGGATGTGGCCGTGATCGCCGGGCTGTGGGCGGCACTCAACTATCCGCTGGCCTTTCTCGCCGCGCTCGCCGCCTTCATCGCGCTTGCGGTCTGGCTGCTGCCGAAGATCTGGCGGGGCCTCAAGCGCATCGTGCGCCTGATCGCTGGTGATCGCGGCAGCGCCGACACCGCGCCGCCGGAACCCCCGGCACCCCGGGGACCGGAAATCCACGCCCGAATCGACCGGTCGCGGTGAGCACCGGCGGGCGCTTCCTTGCCGGCGTCGCCGGGCTGGTGGAGGACCCGACGGGACGTTGCCTGCTGCTACGCCGGGCGCCGGGGCGCGACTTCGCCCCCGGGGTATGGGAATGCGTCACCGGCCGCCTGGAGCAAGGCGAAGGCTTCGAAGACGCGCTCCATCGCGAAATGCGTGAGGAAACCGGGCTCAGTGTGTCGATAGCCCGCATTCTGGGAACCACCCACTTCCACCGCGGAGCCGCCGTGACCGCCAACGAGCTCGTGGGAGTCGTCTACCTGTGCCGCACCACCGACACAGCGGGCGTTACCCTGAGCGCCGAGCACAGCGAGGCTCGCTGGGCCACCGCACCGGAAGCCTCTGCCCTGGTAGCCGGCGACGCGCATCCCACCGCACGCTGGCTGCAACGCGTGCTCACGCGCTGGCAGACGCCCCCTGGCTCCGGCGGCAGCCGGGAGCTCGGCTGAGGGCCCGGCCGATGCGCTATAACCAGCCCTTGCGCTTGAAATAGAGGTAGGGAGCCACCCCGGCGAGCACCATGAGCCCGAGCGCCATGGGATAGCCGAAGGTCCAGTCGAGCTCCGGCATGACACGGAAGTTCATGCCGTAGACACTCGCCACCATGGTGGGCGGCAGGAACACCACCGCGGCGATGGAGAAGATCTTGATGATCTGGTTCTGCTCGATGTTGATGAAGCTGATCGCCGCATCCATCAGGAAGTTCACTTTCTCGAACAGGAACTGGTTGTGGGGCAGTAGCGAATCCACGTCACGCAGCAGCTCGCGCACCCACTCGCGATTGTCGGCACTGAGCCGGCCGCGGCGCAGCAGAAACGTCAGGGCCCGCTGGGTATCCATGAGGCACAGGCGGATCTTGCCGTTGTTGTCCTCCTGACGGGTGAGCTCGTCGATCGCCCCCTCCAGGTCCACCTGATCCTCGTCGGCGAGCACTTGCTGACTGACCCGCTCGAGCTCGGTGTGCACCCGCTCCAGCCGGTCGGCGAGGTTCTCCACCTTGGTCTCGAACAGGCCGAGCAGCAACGCGGTTTCGTCTTCCGCGAGGTCAGGCTCACGTCGGGCACGCAGGCGCAGCAGACGGAACACCGAGAGGCTGTGCTCATGGAGCGTGAACAGCCGGTTACCGCTGAGGATGAACGCGACCGTGGTGCTCATCGGGCGGCCGTCGATGTCCTGGAGGAACAGCGAATGCACGTGCAGGCCGTCCTGGTCCTCGTAGTAACGCGCACTGGCCTCGATTTCCTCGACGTCCTCCACGTCGGGGAGATCCTGGCGGTAGAGGCGTTCGACACGCGCGCGTTCCTGCTCGTCGGGGTCGACCAGGTCGATCCACATGGCGCGCGAGAGATCGGTGGATCCGTCCTCGGCCTCGGGAATCGCGGTGAGCATCCCCTTTTCCAACGCGAACGCGTGCAGCATGGCACCTCCCCCTGGTTCGTTTGCGACGAGCCCCTGCCGGGCGTGGCAAGCGCTGCGGCGTGCTGACGCGCCGCCGGCTCAGGCCCGCACCAGTGACATGACCGGCGCGCCGGTGAGATGCCGCGCCCCGTCGAGAAAGCCGAGTTCGAGGACGAACCCGTAGCCGACGAGATCGCCCCCGAGCGAGCCCACCAGGTCCGCGGTCGCTCGGGCCGTGCCGCCGGTGGCGAGCACGTCGTCGACGATCAATGCGCGCTGACCGTGACCCAACGCGTCACGATGCATTTCCACAGCATCCGCGCCGTATTCCAGCTCGTAATCGACACGCCGGACGTCCGCGGGAAGCTTGCCCGGCTTGCGCACCGGCGTGAAGCCGGCGCGCAGCCGGTAGGCCAGCGCCGCCGCAAACACGAACCCTCTCGACTCGATGCCCACGACGGTCTCCACGTACTCGTCGGCAAAACGTTCGGCCAGCAGGTCGATGCAGGTGTGAAATGCCAGCGCATCGCCGAGCACCGGCGTAATGTCCTTGAACGTCACGCCGGGGCTCGGGAAATCGGGCACGTCACGGATAAGACTCTGGATGCGGGTAATGCGGCTGTCCACGGCTCTCGCACTCGGTCGAAATGGCACGGATTCTCCGGCGGCCCGACACCTGGACCGCCGGGGCGGTCAGGAATCGAGAGCGTCGATGCCCTCGCGGATGTAGCGCAGATGCGTCTCGGCGGCGCGCACCGCCGCCTCCGGATCGTGGGCGCGTATCGCTGCCACCAGGTCCCGGTGCTGTGTAGCGAGCACCGGCTCCGCATCCGCATGCGCGAACAAGGCTTCCCGGGCCCGGCGTACGTTCTCGCGCATGACACTGAACATGCCTCGCATCACGTGCGCCAACGCCACATTGTGACTGGCCTCGGCGACCGCGAGATGAAAGCGTGCATCCCAGTCGGCAGCGGTGCTCACGTCACCGGCCCGGTGAGCCCGCTCGGTCGCCTCCAGCGCCTCGGTCATGCGCTCGATGTCCCCCGCCTCGGCGCGCATGGCGGCGAGCGTCGCCGCCAGGGTCTCGAGCCCCTGGCGCAGCTCGAGCACATCGCCGACTGCCTTGCGGTGGCCGCACATCAGATGGAGCAACGGATCGGTCAGGCTGGGCGCGGTCACCTCGGCCACCGTATAACCCGCGTTGCGCCGCACCTCGAGTATGTGCCGCGCCTCGAGCTTGAGCAGAGCCTCCCGCAATGACGGACGCGAGACCTGTAGCTGGCGCGCCAGCTCGCGCTCCGCCGGAAGCGCGTCACCGGGATGCAGACAGCCATCGACGATGCGACGCTCGATCTGCTCGGCGATCACGTCGGACAGACGACTGCCCGGCGGGGCCTCGATACTCGAAAAAATGGGGCTCAATTCGCACTCCACCGCAAGGTCACCGGTTCGTCATGATATCGCCAAACGCCCCATCGCTGACAGTGCGGGACCACTCGTCGAATTTCGATACAAATAGTATACGAATGCAGGGCGTCCTCATGACGAACGTCGTGGAAACAGGCAAGGGCGACGGACCATACACCGTGTTCGCGCCCACCAACGATGCCTTTGACACGCTGCCGGCGGGCACCGTGGACGGCCTGCCCGAGGGGCCGACCGCGAACAGCTCCGCGCGATGCTCACGTATCACGTCGTCCCCGGCAGGAGCACGGCCACGGTTGCGATGCAGGCGAGAAGCGTCGAGACCGTGCAGGGACCGAGCATCACCATCGAGAGCGAGCGCGTCATGATCGACGACGTAACCGGGGTCAAGGCGGACATGCCGGCCAGCAACGGCGTCATTCACGTCATCGATACCACGCTCATGCCGCATAGGCGGACGCCCGCTGCGGCGTCCGCCTTGTTGTCATGCCCTGGGCGGGCCTCGTGAGGCGATCACCAGCACGCCACACCGATCGCACGATCACTGTCGAAGGGGGACACCACACCGTGGCCGCAATGGGTATCGATGGCAGCAGGCACGGCTGGTTTTACTGTTTCCTCGACGGTGGCCGGTTCGATTGCGGCCTCGCCACCAGGCTCGAATCCCTGCTCCCCCGGATGGACGCCAATACGTGCACACTCGTGGATATTCCCATCGGACTGCCAGAACGCAACACGGGCCCCCGTGCTTGTGACACCGCCGCAAGGCGAATGCTGTCACCGGGACGCACCGCCAGCGTGTTCCCCGTACCCTGCCGCCAAGCCGTCTACGCCGACTGCTACGAGGAAGCGTCACGGATCAACCGCTCCGTGCTCGGTAGAAGCCTGTCGAGACAAAGCTGGGCAATCGTTCCCAAAATTCGCGAGACCGATGAGTTGCTGGAGCGTCATCCCGGCATACGGGGGCGAATGCGGGAATCGCATCCGGAGCTGTGTTTCCGGGCCCTGAGCGGCCAGCCCATGCGCACGGGAAAACGCACTCCCGACGGGGTGCATGAACGGCTGGCGGTACTTGCCACGATCGTTCCCGACGCACCCGCGTACTTCGCCGCGGCCGCTCGGCACCACACCAGAGCGTCGGTTCGGGACGACATAATCGACGCGCTGGTGCTGGCCATCTGCGCACGACATCCGGCAGGCCTGCGGTCATTACCCTCCGAGCCACTACGGGACGCCCACGGCCTGCCCATGGCGATCGCTTATCCCGGCGCCTGAGCGCTCGCGGGCAGGCGCCACCGGGCGGACCATCGGCACCGGCCACGTTGTAGCCCGCCCATGCCTGTTACACTAGCGTTTCTGATCGGAACGGAGCGTGAAAGGCGCAATGAGCGAGGCACAAACGCCCTACGACAAGGCCGCCGAAGAGGCGGTCGAGCTCGGCAACCGGCTGGCCAACACCGACGAGGACGCCGATCTGTGGGATCTTGCCGACGGCCTCCTCGCTGGCGCCATTCAATACTGGCTCTACACCCGTCAGCCTTGCGGAGACCCCCAGTGCCAGGACTGCGGCCCGATCTGCACGGCGGATCTGCGCCTGCAGGCCCTGCACGAGGCCGTGGACGAGCTCGCCCGTAGCAGCGAGTACTTCCACGCGCCGACGGACTTCGACGCCGGCCGGGCATAGGCGCGCCACCCCGGCCCATGCGGCTGCGGCTGGCCACCTTCAACGCCGCGCTCACGCGGCCGGGACGCGGCGCGCTGGCCCGCGATCTGGCCGCCGGTGACAGCCGGGCCACGGCGGTGGCAGCGATCATTCGGCGGGTCCGCCCCGACATCCTGCTGATCAACGAGCTGGACTTCGACCCGAGGCGACGCGCGCTGCGGCGATTCGTGCACCACTATCTGGGCGGCGCCGGCGACGATCTGCCACTGGCATTCGATCATTGCTTCACCGCGCCCGTGAACACGGGCCTGCCCTCCGGCTTCGACCTAGACGGTGACGGCGCCACCGACGGTCCGGGCGACGCCCTGGGCTTCGGCCGCTTCCCCGGCCAGTACGGCATGGCCGTGCTCTCCCGCTTTCCCGTCGAAACGAGCGCCTGCCGAACCTTTCGCCGATTTCTATGGCGCGACATGCCCGACGCCCGGCTACCCATGAACCCGGCAACGGGGGCGCCCTGGTACACCGACGAGGCCCTCGCGGTTCTGCCGCTTTCCTCGAAGAGCCACTGGGACGTGGCCATACGCGTCGCCGGCACCCGCCTGCGTTTGCTCGCCAGCCACCCGACGCCACCGGCCTTCGACGGCACGGAGGGTCGGAACTGGGCACGCAATCACGACGAAGTGCGCTTCTGGTGCGACTATCTGGATGGCGCCGCGTATCCGGTGGACGATGACGGTCACCGAGGTGGGCGGCCGGATGACTCGCCAGTCGCCATCGCCGGCGATCTCAACGCCGATCCCGGCGACGGCAACGGTCACCCGGAAGCCATCGAACGGCTGCTCACCCATTCGGCGCTTCAGGACGCTGCCCCTCGAAGCAACGGTGCCGCGACCACTGACGGCCGCCCGGGATGGGGCGACCGAAGCCTGCACACGGCCGCGTTCGGGCCATTCGGGCTACGGGTCGACTACGTGCTTCCGGACGCGCGGCTGCCGGTGCTCGACGCCGGCGTATTCTGGCCCGCCCCGGGTGAACCCGGCCACGAGCTCGTCGGCAACGGGCCGGAAGTCATCAGCTCCGACCACCGGCTCGTTTGGGTGGACGTGGAGTGGCCCGCGCAATCTGAGTGAAAAGTCCAAAATTCCGAGTTCCAAGTGGCGCGCGGCACCGCCTGCGATCACAGCACTTGCAACTTTGAACGTGCCACTTGCAACTCGCTACCGGCCGCGTTCAGCTCAAAAACAGCGCGTACGCGGGGTTGTCACTCTCGTCGCGGTACTGGTAGCCGAGCTTGTCCAGGCTCTCGCGGAAACGCTCGCGCTGGCCGGCCGGCACCTGGATGCCCACCAGCACGCGGCCGTAATCGGCACCGTGGTTGCGGTAGTGGAACATGGAAATGTTCCAGCGCTTGCCCAGGCGCCGCAGGAACTTCAGCAACGCGCCGGGGCGCTCCGGGAACTCGAAATGGTAGAGAATCTCGTCGGAGACGTTCTGGGCGTGTCCACCGACCATATGCCGGAGATGGACCTTCGACATTTCGTCATCGGTGAGGTCGAGCACCGAGTAACCGCGCTCGCGAAGGTCGCGCAGTACCGCCTCGCGTTCCTCGGCACCGTCGTGCAGACCAATGCCCGCGAACACGTGAGCGTGCTCCGGATCCGCATAGCGATAGCTGAACTCGGTGACCGACCGGTTGCCGATAGCCTCGCAGAACTCGCGGAAACTGCCCGGCCGCTCGGGGATGGTCACGGCGAACACCGCCTCCCGGTGCTCGCCCACCTCGGCACGCTCGGCGACATGAGAGAGGCGGCTGAAGTTCATGTTCGCGCCGGAGTTCACCGCCACCAGCGTTTCCCCCTCGCATCCGCGCTCCTCGACGTAGCGCTTGAGCCCAGCGACAGCAAGCGCCCCGGCAGGCTCCATCACCGAGCGCGTGTCATCGAAGATGTCCTTGATCGCGGCACAGACCTCGTCCGTGGAGACAAGCACGCAGTCATCGACGAATTCCTTCGCCACCGCGAACGGATGCTCACCGATCTGGCGCACCGCGACACCGTCGACGAAGATCCCCACCTCATCGAGGGTGACACGCTCACCGGCGCGCAGGGCGTGGTGGAGCGTAGGCGCATCCTCGGGCTCCACGGCGATGACCTTGACGTCCGGACGCAACTGCTTGACGTACGCGGCAATGCCGGCGATCAGGCCACCGCCGCCCACGGGGACGAAGATCGCATCCAGCGGACGCGGGTGCTGGGAGAGGATTTCCATTCCGCACGTCCCCTGCCCGGCGATCACATCCGGGTCGTCGAACGGCGGAATGTAGGTCATCCCGCGTTCCTCGACGAGTTTGTCCGCGTGGGCCTTGGCCTCGTCGAAGTTGTCCCCGTGCAGGATCACGCGACCGCCCAGCGCTCGCACGGCATTCACCTTGATGCCCGGCGTGGTGCGCGGCATCACAATGGTGGCACGAATACCCATGCGCCGGGCGGACAGCGCCACGCCCTGGGCATGATTGCCCGCGGAGGCGCAGATCACCCCGCGTTCGCGGTCTTCGTCGGTTAGCTGCGCGATCCGGTTGTAGGCCCCCCGGATCTTGAACGAGAAGACGGGCTGCAGATCCTCACGCTTCATGTAAATGCGATTGCCGAGACGCTTCGAGAGGTTAATGGCCTCGTCGAGCGGAGTCTGGCGGGCGACATCGTAGACGCTGGCGGTGAGGATCTTCTGCAGGTATGCCTTCATTCCGGGCCCGTATCACTTGTGGCAAGGTCAAGCATATCAGTTTACTAGGCGCGCGGCGCCGACGGCCAGAAGCGCCTTTGCCGGCCGTTGGCGCACGGCTATCATGCGATGTACACGCATGGCCAACGGAGCAATGATATGAGCGCCGAGGAGCAGAAGGCCGCGGCCGGCCGCGCGGCTATCAAGCACATCCGACCGGGCAGCATCGTCGGCGTGGGCACCGGATCCACGGTGAATCACTTCATTGACGCACTCGCCGGGATGAAGCATGACATCCGCGGCGCGGTGTCCAGCTCGGAGGCGAGCACCGGACGACTGCGCGACCACGGCATCGAGGTGCTGGATCTCAACGACGCCGACCACCTCCCCGTGTACGTCGACGGCGCCGATGAGATCAACCGCCACCTGCAGATGATCAAGGGCGGTGGCGGCGCGCTCACCCGCGAGAAGATCGTGGCGGCGGTGGCGAAGCAATTCGTGTGCATCGTCGACGCCTCCAAGCGCGTGGACGTGCTCGGGACGTTCCCGCTGCCGGTGGAGGTCATACCCATGGCCCGTAGCTATGTGGCCCACGAGCTCATGAAGCTCGGCGGTCAGCCAGAGCTGCGCAGCGGCTTCACCACCGATAACGGCAACCTCGTTCTCGATGTGCACGGGCTGCAGATCGCCAAGCCCATCGAGCTGGAGCGCAACATCAACAACATCGTGGGCGTGGTCACGGTAGGGCTGTTCGCCCAGCGCCGCGCCGATTTGCTGCTGCTCGGCACGGACAACGGGGTGGAGTCCATTACGGCCTGAGCGGTATGCAGACACACAGGGCACGAGGGGAAGTACAAAGATCGCAAAGCGATCTCCGGTCTGAACCCTATACAGCGGCGGTTCCGTGATCGGGGAGCGGATTATCGCGATGGTGCGGGGAGAGGGCGGGGAATACCCGCCCCCTCCGGCAATCGCTACGGGACACTGTGCGGCCTCGATGGCACTGCCCGCTTGGGTCTTTTCACTTTGTGACCTTTGTACTTCCCCTCGTGCCCTTGGTGTTTTCCCGCGCCGCACCGACGATAGAGACATCGCGACAGATACGGAGCACGGCGCGCCATGCAGCGTTGGCTGATTACCATCGGGATCATCGTTCTGCTGATCGGGGTGCTGTGGCCGTGGATCAGCAAGCTGGGGCTAGGGCGGCTGCCCGGGGACATCCTGATCAAGCGTGAGGGATTCTCGTTCTACTTCCCGATCACCACGTCCATCATTGCGAGCATCGTGGTGAGCGTACTCATCTGGTTGTTCCGGAAGTAGATCCTGGTGTCCCGGGACACTAGTCCTCGCCGCCGGCGATGGGCAGCCAGCGCACCGGGGTGCCCGCCGGCACGCGCTCGGTACCCGCTGGCAGGTGCACGAAGGCATTAGCCTCGCAGAGGTTGCTCAGCATGTGCGAGGCCTGATGATCGCTGGGCGCTACGCACACGCGCCCCTCGTCGTCGACCCGGCGCACGACCCGAACCCAGGTCGCGCGTGCCGCATCACCACGCAAATCGCTGTCGGCGATGGCAGTACGCCACTGTGGCCCGGGCGCAGCGGCGCCCTGCAGCAGATCGATGAGTCGGCGGATATAGACAGCGGCCCCCACCAGCGTCGCCCCCGGGTTACCAGGCAATCCGAGCAGCGGAACGCCAGCCTCCGAAACGCCGAGATACAGCGGCTTGCCCGGCTTCTGACGCACCCGCCAGAACACCTGCTCGACACCCAGCGACGTGGCCACCGGGATCACCAGGTCGTGCTCGCCAACCGAGACACCGCCAGTGGTGACCACGAGATCACCCCCGGCCAGGGAGTCGGCAATTGCCGCGCGGAGCTCGCTTTCGTCATCGTGTACGTAACGTACGGTCACATCGGTGACGCCCCGCTCGGCAAGCCACCCGGCGAGCAGCGGTCCGTTCGCATCCGGCACGGCCCCCAACGGGAGATCGGCACTGGCCGGCACGACCTCGTTGCCGGTAACCAGAACGTGAACGCGCGGCAGTGGGCGCACGTCGATTTCCGCCAGGCCCGCCGCAGCCAGTGCCGCTACGCGACCGGCGGTCAGCCGCGTGCCTGCGCGGAGCAGCGGCGTACCGGCCGCGATTTCCTCGCCGCGGCGCCGGATATTCTTGCCGTCGGCGGCCGGTGCGTGAAAGCTCGCGACCCCGTCGCCTGCCGCCACATCCTCCTGGCGCACCACTGCGTCGGTCCCGTCCGGCACGAGACCGCCGGTAAAGATACGCACCGCCTGCCCCGGACGAAGTTGCGCCCGCTGACCCTGGATCGAGGCCGCGACCTCGCCGGCGAGCGGCAGTGTTGCCGGCGCGTCGTCGGTCGCAGCGGCGATATCGGCACAACGCACTGCGTAGCCGTCCATCGCACTCTGGGGGAACGGCGGTAGATCCAGAGCACTGACGGCATCACTCGCCAGCACGGCTCCCCGCGCCTCGGGTACGGCACACCGCACGGCTGGCAGGGGACGGGCAACCTCCAGGCAATGCGCCAGCGCATCTTCGATGGTGATCATGCGTGATCCTCGTCCGGGCGTTCGGCACGGTCGGCGAGGCTCGTACCGTCCTGCCAGGAATGGCTGCCATCGTCGAAGAAATCATTCTTCCAGACGGGAACACGCTGCTTGAGCGTATCGATGGCATAGCGCGCGGCCTCGAACGCTTCCGCCCGGTGCGGCGCGCGCACCACGATGAGGACACTCGCCTCGCCAATCTCCAGCCGCCCGGTTCGGTGCACGATTCGACACACCGGTACGCCGAAGCGCTCGCAGGTCTCACGTTCCAGCTCGCGCAGCTCGCGCTCCGCGAGCGGGGCATAGGCGCTGTACTCCATGGCCGAAACCCGCCGGCCGTCGTGATGGTCACGCACCACGCCCTCGAAAACCACGAGCGCACCACAACGGGGATCGTCCGTCGCGGCAAGCGCCTCCATCAGGTCCAGCGGACGGTCGGTGAGATGCTCCAAAGGACTCTCCCTCATCCCCCGCTTACCGGGGGCAGTAGCACAAGCGGGCGGTCGCCTTCGACGACACTGCCCCGCGGCACCAGCGTGTCCCCCACGGCACAGGCGACCCGTGACAGATGCGGCGCGAGCGCGGGCACTTGCGCAGCAAGCCGCTCGAGCGCCTCGTCAACCCGCACCGGTGCGTCCACCGTCAGCATCAGCCGGTCGCACCCTGCCACCTCGGTGAGGCGGCCGTGCAGCTCGATCTCCATGACACCTCCTCAGCCGCCCAGCCCGTGCATGGTGATCGCACGCTGCACGTAGCCGGCGCTCTCGACGAACCCCTTGCCCTTGCGCCACACGGCGCCGCGGACCACATGCTCCAGATCGTCATCGCTCGCACCGTCGCGCAGCGGCGTCTTCAGATCCGTGTTGACCGGCGAGAACAGACACGGGTAGATCTCCCCGGTCGCGGTGACGCGTACACGATCGCAAGTGGAACAGAAGGGATTGGAAACCGTGGAGATTACCCCCAGGCGGTAATCGCCATCGACGCGGTAATACGTCGCCGGCTCCCGCGTCCGCGACAGGGCTTCCACATGGTGGCGCTCGGCGAGGCGCTCGATGATCTCCCGTTCCGGGACGACCCGCCCCGGCTGCCAGCCGCCGCGCGCATCCAGCGGCATGAACTCGATGAACCGCAGGGAAACGCCCTCGCTCATGGCCCATTCGGTGAGAGGAACGATGTCTTCCTCGTTGTCCCCGCGGATTACCACCGCGTTAAGCTTCATGGCCAGGCCCGCATCGCGCGCGGCCCGAATGCCGCCGAGCACAGCATCCAGCTCGCCACCCCCGGTCATGGCGCGAAAGCGCTCCGGATCGATGGAGTCGATGCTGATGTTGATGTCATCGAGCCCGGCCGCTACGAGATCGTCGGCATGCTTGCGCAGCGGCACGCCGTTGCTCGTCATCGAGATGCGCTCGAGCCCCTCGGCACGCTGGGCATCGAGGCGTGCAACAAGATCCGCCACACCACGGCGCATCAGCGGCTCACCACCAGTGAGACGGATGTTGTCGATGCCCAGACGGGTGATGAACAGCCGCGCAATGCGTTCGAGCTCCTCGAAGCTCAGCAACGCTTCCTTCGGTAGCCACTCCGGATCCTCGGGCATGCAGTAGTGGCAGCGGAAGTTGCAACGGTCGGTAAGCGACAGCCGGAGCTTGTGCTTGCTGCGATCGAACCGATCCACCAACGGGCCTGCCGTCGGCGGAAAAGCGCCGCGGCTGACAATCGTCGGTTCGCCGGAATTGCTCATGGTCACCACCCTGGCCTTCCGCCGGTACGGAAAGCCATCGTCAATGCGCCGACGGTCTTCACAATGGGGAAGCCGCCTCCTCCAGTGCAGGGTTCACATTAACACCAATGTCGACAATAGCCGAGGATAGTTGCACACCCAAGTGCGAAACCGACGGCGCGATACACGCAGAATGCGGATTCATCCGATGGCGCACCCCGGATCACCCGGCAAACGCCGGGTGTTGTGCGACGTCCAAGCACGGGGCGGGGTCTGATGGTGGGCAGTAACGGTCGTATCGAAATGGCGGGCGACGGATCAGGCCATCGACCGGTGTTCGCGAGGGCCGCGAGGAACCCGCCGTTGCCACTTGATTGACACCCAATAAAGAACAAGGGGTTACGGCGTACCGTAACCCCTTGTTTCTGTTGGCTGGGGGACTAGGATTCGAACCTAGGTTGACGGAGTCAGAGTCCGCTGTCCTACCACTAGACGATCCCCCAATGGAAACCGGTTTAGCGCTTCGAGAACTGCGTCGCCCGACGCGCCTTGTGCAGGCCGATCTTCTTCCGCTCGACCATGCGGTCGTCACGGGTGACGTAACCGGCGCGGCGCAGGCTCGGCTTGAACTCACCGTCGTACTGCGCGAGGGCTCGGGTGATGCCATGCCGGATGGCACCGGCCTGCCCCGTCGAGCCACCGCCGCAAACGGTAACATAAGCGTCAAACCGATCGGAAGTCTCCGTGAGCTCCAGCGGTTGACGCACGATCATGCGCGCAGTCTCACGGCCGAAATACTCGTCGAGGGGACGGCCGTTGACCGTGATCTGACCGTTACCGGGGCGCAGGAAGACGCGCGCCTGGGAGGTCTTGCGACGACCGGTACCGTAATACTGTTCCACTGCCATGATCCGTTTACCGTTTCTTCAGCGCGTTGCAGCGTCTTAGATGTCCAGCGCCTGCGGCTGCTGGGCGTGATGGTTGTGCTCGGTGCCAGCGTAGACCTTGAGCTTCTTGAGCATCTGCCGGCCCAGAGGCCCCTTCGGCATCATGCCCTTCACAGCCAGCTGCACCACCCGCTCGGGGGCGCGCTCCTGGAGCTTCTCATAGGTAAAGGTCTTGCCGTTACCGACATAACCCGTGTGCTTGAAATAGGTCTTCTGCTTCGTCTTCCGACCGGTGACGGTCACCTTGTCCGCGTTGACGATGACGATGTAATCGCCGGTGTCGACATGCGGGGTGAACTCGGGCTTGTGCTTGCCACGCAGCCGGAACGCGACCTCCGAGGCCAGCCGGCCGAGGGTCTTGCCCGCGGCATCGACCACGTACCAGTCACGCTTCACATCAGCCGGTTTCGCGCTGAAGGTCTTCATCGAACCTGATCTCCGAAGCAGTCGCTCCTAAGGAAGGGCGGCAATACTACACAATCCACGATTGCCCGACAACCACCCTGCACAAAGGAACGCGGCCATCCGGGCCGCGCCAATAATACACCAAAGGAGAATCGAAACAGGACGCCGCGGCGTTTCCGCCGGCGGCACGTTCAACCGGCGAAGATTGTCGACAGGTACCGGCGTCGTGTCAACCCGTCCTGCGGAAGTCCACCGGACGGCGATACAATGCGGCCAGCGTAACATGAGGGCACAGTCACGATGACCGCACGCCGATACTCCCCTGCCGACCGACTCATCGACCACCTGGACCAGGGCCTGCGCACGGTATTCGGCAACCCGCCCACCACCGGCCGTCCGCACCCGGCCGCAAACGTGGCGGACGGTGAGCTCAGCGATGCCGATCGCCACCACAGTGCCGGGCTCATGCGCGTCAACCATTGCGGCGAGGTCTGCGCCCAGGCGCTCTACCAGGGCCAGGCGCTCACCGCGCGCGATCCGGTGATACGTGATGCCATGCGCGAAGCCGCCGACGAGGAGAATGACCATCTGGCCTGGTGCCGCGGACGGCTCAACGAGCTGGACAGCCGCACGAGCCTGCTGGACCCGGCCTTCCACCTCGGCTCTCTCGCCCTGGGCGCCGCAGCCGGTGCCGCGGGCGACCGCTGGAGCCTGGGATTTCTCGCGGAAACCGAGCGCCAGGTGGTCCGGCACCTCTCCGGTCATCTGGAACGGCTGCCCGAAGCGGACCACCGCAGCCGCGCCATCGTCACGCAAATGCGCACGGACGAAGGCGAACACGCATCAATGGCCGTACAAGCGGGCGCACGGGAGCTGCCGGCACCGGTGAAGCGCATGATGCAGCTCACCTCGAAGGTAATGACGACCCTGACCTACCGGGTCTGACCGCCACTGCCGGAGCGTACACAGGCGGCCAGCCGGGGCGGCGAAGCGTGTCGGCCGCTCGCCGCCGGCAGCGGCCGATGCGGGCTCATACGTCCTGGGCGGGAGAGAGATTGCGCCCCGAGAAGATCTCGTTCATTTCCCGGCGCAGCTGCCGGCGTATCTCGTCCTTGCGCGCCTCGCTGAGATCCTCGGCGGACTCACCGAAGAGGTAGTCGTCGACGTCCCAATCCTTCAGGAGCATCTTCGTGTGGAAGATGTTCTCCTGGAAGACGTTCACGTCGATGGTGTGATAGCGCGCCAGGGTGTCCTCCGCCAGGTAGTTCTGGATGGAGTTGATCTCGTGATCGATGAAGTGCTTGCGCCCCTCCACGTCGCGGGTGAAGCCGCGCACGCGGTAATCCATCGTGACGATGTCGGAATCGAACGAATGGATCAGATAATTGAGCGCTTTCAGCGGTGAGATCAAGCCGCAGGTAGCCACGTCGATATCCGCCCGGAACGTGCTCACCCCCCGGTACGGGTGGCTTTCCGGATAGGTGTGCACGGTGATGTGGCTCTTGTCGAGATGGCCGAGCACCGTCTCCGGCAGCGGCCCCGGCGATGCGGGCGCTGAAACGTACGTGCCGTCGGCGCTCTCGCCGTCCTCTTCGGCGATCAGGATGGTCACGCTCGCGCCCTGCGGGTCGTAGTCCTCACGGGCTATGTTGAGGACGTTGGCGCCGATGATCTCCGCGACGTTGGTGAGGATCTGCGTCAGCCGCTCGGCGTTGTACGCCTCGTCGATATACTCGATATATTCCTGGCGCTGCTCTGGCGTATTGGCGTAGCAGATGTCATAGATGTTGAAGCTCAGCGACTTGGTCAGGTTGTTGAACCCGTAGAGCTTCACACGCTGGGGCTCCGCCAATTTGCAATCCTCCCGCCAAACTCTCAGTGGCCTCGGTTGAATACGACACGCGATGACAGGCTGCAGACAGCGCTCAAGCCTCGATCACCTCGAAATCGTGGGTGATCTCAGCGGCCTTCGCCAACATGAGCGAAGCCGAGCAGTACTTTTCGGCGGACAGGGCCACCGCGCGGCGCACCACCGAATCCTTGAGGCCGCGACCGCTGACACGGTAATGCAGATGGATCTTCGTGAAGACCTTGGGCGGCTCGTCGGCGCGCTCACCGGAGACCTCCACGACGCAGTCGCTGACGTCGTGGCGGCCGCGCTGGAGAATATGCACCACGTCCACGCCCGAACAGCTACCGAGCCCGAGCAGGAGCATTTCCATCGGTCTCGGCCCGCGGTCGTCCCCACCGAGATCGGGAGGACCGTCGAGCATCAGCCGATGACCGCTGCCGGTCTCGCCCTCGAACGCCATTTGCCCGCGCCAACTCACCGACACCTGCATGGTCATCGAAACCTCACCCGCCGCCCAAACGAACGAAAGGACCCGCAAGGTGAATGGGTCCTTTCTTAGTGTAATCTGCCAGTATAGCTCGCATATACGCAAGCCAGTAGGGTATATTCGTGAGGATTCGTTCCGACTTGCGAACGTATTCACAGTGGTCTACGAATTATGATCAGGGGAGCCCACCATAAATAACGGGGCAGGATCCGACGGCATGGTACAAGCAGTCAGGGACGCCCAGTTGCCCATCCAGAATCTTCTCGCGCACTGTCACCGCCGGCGCTACCCGCCCAAGACCGTGGTGCTTTACGCCGGCGACCAGTCAGATGCCCTCTACTACATCATCGAGGGCTCGGTAAGCGTGCTGATGGACGACGAAGGTGGCCACGAACTTGTTCTGAGCTATCTCAACGCCGGGGACTTTTTCGGTGAAATGGGGCTGTTCGGGGGCACCAGCACCCGCAGCGCATGGATCCGGACGCGATCGCACTGCGAGCTCGCGGAGATCAGTTATTCCCGCTTTCGCCAGGCTGCGGAAGAAGACCCGCAGCTGCTCTTCCTGCTGGCCGGGCAGATGGCCGACCGTCTGCGCAAGACGAGCGCGAAGGTCCACGACCTGGCGTTTCTCGACGTCACCGGGCGCATTGCGCGGACACTGCTCGACCTCGCCCACGAGCCCGACGCGCTCACCCATCCCGACGGGATGCAGATCCGCATAACGCGCCAGGAACTCGGGCGCATCGTGGGCTGCTCCCGGGAGATGGTGGGCCGGGTGCTCAAGGACCTCGAGGAGCGCGGACTGATCTCGGTCAGCGGCAAGACGATGGTGATATACAACACGCGCTGAGGCGGGTGTGGTATGGGCCGGGTCCGGGGCGCTGGTCTCGGGTCCGCGTCTCGCCGCTATGCGCGCTACGCGCGACCTGAAACCCGCGACGCGATACCCAGTACTAGCGCGATTCCCCGAAGAGCTCGGCGAGCTTTTCGCCGGGCTCGGCCGCCCGCATGAACGCCTCCCCCACAAGGAACGCGTGCACCCCGTGCTGGTGCATGTACGACACTTCCTCGGCAGTGTGAATACCGCTCTCGGTGACCAGTGTTACCTCCGGCGGCACCCGCTCGCGCAAAGCGATGGTCGTGGCGATATCCGTCTCGAAAGTGTGGAGATCCCGGTTATTGACCCCCAGCAGGCGCGGCCGCAATGCGAGTGCGCGCTCGAGCTCATCGCCGGTGTGCACCTCGACGAGCACGTCCATGCCGATATCCTCGGCGAGCCCGTGGAGCTCCTGCAGGCGGGTATCGCCGAGCGCGGCGACGATCAGCAGCACGCAGTCCGCCCCCAGGGCCCTGGCCTCGTAGACCTGGTAGGGGTCGATGATGAAGTCCTTGCGCAGCACCGGCAGTGAGGTCGCCGCACGGGCCTGCACCAGGTGCGTGTCCGCGCCGCCGAAGAAATCCTCGTCAGTGAGCACCGACAGGCAGCTCGCTCCGCCAGCTTCGTAGCTGCGGGCAATGGTAACGGGGTCGTACGGATCACGAATCACGCCTTTGCTTGGCGAGGCTCGCTTGACCTCGGCGATGACGCCCGAGCCGCCGGCGCCCACCACCGCCTGCAGCGCCGCGCGGAATCCGCGCGGCGCCGAGGCTTCGGCGATGCGCCGCTCGAAGGCCTTGAACCCCACCTGCTCGCTGCGCTCGGCGACGATTTCCGCCTTGCGTTCGAGAATGCGCTTCAATACGTCGGGGGTCTCGGGGTGCACCATGGGCCTGCCCTCAATCACGGAACCGGTTGGTGAAATGCACGAACTCCTCGAGCTTGCGGGCAGCCGACCCGTCGGCGAGTGCCTCGCGGGCCCGTTCGACGCCTTCGGACGGGGTATCCACCAGACCGGCGCAGTAGATGGCCGCACCGGCATTCATGGCAAGCATGTCGGCGGCAGGTCCGTGCTCACCGGCATAGACACGCCGGATGATGTCCAGGCTCTCCACCGCCGTGTGCACTTTCACCGCATCCAGCGAGGCACTCGTGAGGCCGAAATCCTCCGGCCGTATGGTGTATTCGCGGATCGAGCCCTCGTCGAGCTCGGCGACGTGCGTGGGCGCGGCGATACTGATCTCGTCGAGCCCGTCCTCGGAATGAACCACCATTACCCGCCGGCTGCCCAGCCGTTGCAACACTTCGGCGACCGGGCGGACCCAGCGGCCGGCGAATACGCCGAGCAGCTGACGCTCGGCCCCGGCCGGGTTGGTGAGCGGACCGAGCAGGTTGAACAGCGTACGCACCGCCATCTCCCGACGCGGCCCGACAGCGTGACGCATGGCACTGTGATGCATGGGGGCGAACATGAAGCCCACGCCCACGCGATCCACACACTCACCCACCTGCGCGGGTTCGAGATCCAGCTTGGCACCGGCGGCCTCGACCAGGTCGGCGCTGCCCGAGGACGACGACACCGAGCGGTTACCGTGCTTCGCGACACGACCTCCCGCAGCGGCGACGATGAACATCGATCCCGTGGAGACGTTGAACAGATTGGCGCCATCACCGCCGGTACCGACGATGTCCACCAGCGCACCGCCGTCCACGGGCACGCCGGTGGCCAGCTCGCGCATCACCGCCGCGGCGGCGGCGATCTCGGTGACGCTCTCACCTTTCATGTGCAGCCCCACGAGAAACCCGCCGATCTGCGCCGGCGTGGCTTCACCGGTCATGATCCGGCGCATCACCGAGGTCATTTCCTCGTTGGTGAGGTCGCGGCGATCCATGACCGCACGTATGGCGTGCTGGATTTCCATGACTGTCTCCTCAGGCCGCGCGGGCGGGTCGTTCCAGGAAGTTGCGCAGCAGATCATGGCCGGCGGCGGTCAGAATCGACTCCGGGTGGAACTGCACACCCTCCACGTCCAGCGCCAGATGCCGCACGCCCATGATCTCCTCCATGCTGCCATCGTCGTTCTCGCACCAGGCAGTAACCTCGAAACACGGTGGCAGCGTGGCCTTGTCTAGGACCAGTGAGTGATAGCGCGTTGCTTCCATCGGGTTGGGCAGCCCGCGGAAAACCCCATGGTTGCGGTGATGAACCGCCGAGGTCTTGCCGTGCATCACCCGCCCGGCGCGCACGACCTGTGCGCCGAACGCCTGACCGATCGCCTGATGGCCGAGGCAGACGCCGAGCAGGGGGATCCGACCGGCAAAGCGCTGCACGACGTCCAGCGATACGCCGGCCTCATTGGGCGTACACGGTCCCGGCGATATCACGATGCGCTCCGGCGCGAGGCGCTCGATATCGTCGACGGTGATGGCGTCGTTGCGGTGCACGGCCACCTCCGCGCCGAGCTCGCCGAGGTACTGCACCAGGTTCCAGGTGAACGAGTCGTAGTTGTCGATCATCAACAGCATGGCGGCATACCTCAGAGTCCGGCCTCGGCCATGGCCACCGCGCGGAAAAGCGCGCGGCCCTTGTTCAGGGTCTCTTCCCATTCGAGTCGGGGCACCGAATCGTGAACGACGCCCGCGCCTGCCTGCACGTGAATCTCGCCGTTCTTGATCACGGCGGTGCGAATGGCGATGGCGGTGTCCATGTTGCCCGACCAGGAGAGATAGCCCACGGCGCCGGAGTAGACACCGCGCTTGACGGTCTCCACCTCGTCGATGATCTCCATGGCGCGAATCTTTGGCGCGCCGGACAGGGTGCCCGCCGGAAAGGTCGCGCGCAGCACGTCCATGGGTGTGAGCTCCGGGCGCAGGCGTCCGGATACGTTGGAGACGATGTGCATGACGTGGGAGTAACGCTCGATGGTCATGCGGTCGGTGACGCGCACGCTGCCGGTCTCGCAGACCCGGCCTATGTCATTGCGCCCCAGATCGATGAGCATGAGGTGCTCGGCGAGTTCCTTGGGATCGGCCAGCAGCTCCTCCTCCAGGGCCCTGTCCTCGGACTCGCTGGCGCCCCGGCGGCGGGTTCCCGCGAGCGGGCGCACCGTGACCTCGCCTTCCTCCAGGCGGGTCAGGATCTCCGGCGACGACCCCACTACCTGGAAATCGCCAAGGTCGATGAAGTACATGTATGGCGAGGGGTTGGTGCAACGCAACGCCCGGTAGAGGTCCAGCGGGCGGCCATGATAGCTCGCGGTCATGCGCTGGGACGGAACCACCTGCATGCAGTCACCGGCGGCGATGTACTCGCGGATGCGCTCGACGCCCGCCTCGTATTCCGCCTGTCCCGGGTTGGAGGTGAAGTCCTCCTCCACCACCTCCCGTGGCGGGCGACCGGTTCGGTAAGCGAGCTCGGTGGCCCGCAGACGTTCGGCAATATCGTCGAGCCGCGACTGGGCACGCTCCCAGGCCTCCGGCTCCCCCGGATCGGCATTGACCACCACATAGAGCTTGCCGGCCAGATTATCGAAGACCAGCACCTCCTCGGAGACCATCAGGAGGATATCCGGTACGCCCAGCGGATCCGGATTGGGGCACTCACCGAGACGCGGCTCGATATGGCGCACGGTATCGTAGCCGAAGTAGCCCACCAGCCCACCGAGGAACCGCGGCATGTGGGGAAAATCCGGCGTGGGCCCCGCGGTCACCCGGGCGTGCTCCGCCTCCACCCAGGCGAGCGGATCGTCGACAGTGCACGTATCGGTGACCGCACCGTCGACCACCGTCTCCACAGTGTGGCCCCGGATGCGGTACTGCACCCGGCACGGCAGGCCGATAATGGAATACCGGCCCCACTTCTCACCGCCCTGGACGGACTCGAAGAGATAGCTGCCGGGGCCCTCGGCGAGCTTGAGATACGTGGACAGCGGGGTGTCGAGGTCGGCAAGGACCTCGCGCACTAGCGGGATACGGTTACAGCCCGAACGGGCCAGCGTCTGAAACTGGGTCTGATCCATGGTCACCACCGATTGACATTACACACGACGACATCCGCGAAGCGTGGCGCCAGCCTCGCCATCGCTCTCGCAACGTCAACCTGTGCATGGAGTTACGCGGTTCGGTGACCGATGTCATGGCTCGGTATGTCAGTTCTCAGTAATGGTGGCAGCTCGGCGAGCGACTCCACCACTGCGTCGGGCCGAGCGTCAAAGATAGCATCCCCGTCGCGATAGCCATAGGGCACGCACACGATGGGAACACCGGCATTCCGCGCCGCGGAAAGGTCGGTCATGGAATCGCCGACCATGACACAGCGGCCGAGCGCCACGCCGAGCCGCTCGGCGGCGTGCGCCAGCGGCGCAGGGTCGGGCTTGCGCACCGCCAGCGTATCGCCGCCGACGACGGCACCGAAGCGGTGCGTCAATCCGAGCGCATCGAGCAGCGGCCAGGTCAGGGCTTCCGGCTTGTTGGTCACCACCGCGAGCGGCATGCCTGCCTCGGCCAGCGCCTCCAGGGCGTCCAGCGTGCCCGGATACACCTGCGTGCGCGCCACAAGCCGCTCGCCGTAGAGCGCGAGGAAACGTGCCAGGGCCGCCTCGGTATCCTCGGGCTCCGTCTCGATGTCGCGTCGCCCGACCAGCGCCCGCGCCACGAGCCGCCTCGCGCCGTTACCGATCCAGGAGCGCACATACGCTTCGCCCACCGGCTCGTGGCCACGCTCGATGAGCATGCGGTCCACCGCGGTGGCGAGGTCCGGCGCACTGTCCACGAGGGTGCCGTCCAGATCGAAGAGCACCGCGTGCGCACCGGCAAGGCTCATGCGGACACCCCTGCGAGACGCTCGCGCATGGCGGCGATGGCAGCGGCGTAGTCGTCGGCGCCGAAAATGGCGGAACCGGCGACGAAGGTATCCGCACCCGCAGCCGCCGCATCGGCGATGTTGTCAGCCTTGATGCCGCCATCGACCTCCAGGCGGATATCGTGGCCGCTCGCCTCGATCATCCGCCGGGCCTCGCGGAGCTTCTCCAGGGCCCCGGGAATGAACGTCTGCCCACCGAACCCCGGATTCACGGACATGATCAGCACCATGTCCACCTTGTCCATCACCCAACGCAGATACTCGAGCGGCGTGGCCGGATTGAACACGAGCCCCGCCCGGCAACCCTGGTCGCGGATGAGCTGCAGGCTGCGATCGACGTGCTCGCTCGCCTCCGGATGGAAGGTGATGTAACTCGCCCCTGCGGCCGCGAAATCGGGGATGAGGCGGTCCACCGGTTTGACCATGAGGTGCACATCGATGGGCGCCGTCACGCCGTGGCGGCGCAGTGCCTCGCAAACCACCGGCCCGAAGGTGAGATTGGGCACATAATGGTTGTCCATGACATCGAAGTGCACGATGTCCGCGCCCGCGGCGAGCACGGCATCCACTTCGTCGCCGAGCCGCGCGAAGTCCGCGGACAGTATGGACGGGGCGATGCGGAAATCCGTCATGATTTCAGAACCCTGACTGGCGGGTTGGCTCCGGAGCGGGGCACTCTACACCAGCGGCGTGGCATTTGCAGCCGTCAAGGGCCCGGTCGGCGCGTCATGGTAGGGTGACTGCCAGCCGTGGCGCTGCGACGCCTGTCTGCCAACCGGCGTGGGGGAAACAGCCGTATGTTCTTCTGGGAGCTACCGTTACTCGAGGCTCTGCACCTGATCGCCGCCGTCATCTGGATCGGCGGCATGTTCTTCGCCTATGCGTGCTTGCGTCCGGCCACCGGTGAGCTTGCCCCGAGCCTGCGCCTGACCCTGTGGCGCGGCGTGCTGCAGCGTTTCCTCGCGGTGGTCTGGCTCGCCGTGATCGCCCTGCCCGCCACCGGCTACCGTCTCGCCTGGCTCGACTTCGGCGGCCTGGTGGGAGCACCGCACTACGTGCAATTCATGCACGGGGCAGGCTGGCTGATGATCGCGCTGTTCGTCTACCTGTGGTTCGGCCCGCGTCGACGGCTCATCCATGCCGCCGCACGGCACGACGCCGCGGCAGGCGGCGCAGCGCTCTCCCGCGTACGCCTGGTGGTCCTGGTGAACCTCACCCTCGGCCTGGCGATACTGCTGGCGGTCACGGTCGGCAGCTTCTTCGCCATCTGATCGTCAGGCCAGCAAGCCCTGACCCTGTTCCAGATCGAGCAGGTAGCGCTTGATCGCCAGCCCGCCGCCGTAGCCGGTAAGTGCACCACCGGCGCCGATCACGCGATGGCACGGTATGACGATGGGCAGGGGATTGCGGCCATTGGCCATTCCCACGGCCCGGGAGGCTTTGGGATTGCCGATCCGCCGGGCGAGCTCGCCGTAGCTCACGGTCTCGCCATAGGGCACCTGCTGCAGCACCGCGAGCACACGCCCCTGGAACGGCGTGACCTGCGGCGCCAGCGGCAGATCGAAGTCCGTGAGCTCGCCGGCGAAGTAGGCCGTGAGCTGCCGGCGTGCCTCGGCGAACGCCTCCCCCGCCTGCCGCCACTGCGGCAGCGGCACGTGGCCGCCCTCCCGGGGCAGCGCGATACGGTGCAACCCGGCCTCGTCGCCGGCGAGCATCAACTCACCGATGGGGCTGTCCAGATACGTGTACAGCATGCTCCACCTCCTTGGCATCGATATGCTCGCGGCCCAGCGCTGCGTGACGCCGCCACAGGCAAACCGCAGCGTACGCCCGCCACGGGCGCCAGGCCTCGGCGCGCCTTCGCAGCTGCGCCGCGGTCACCGGCTCGCCCTCCTCGGCCCCGCGGCGTAGGCCCAGGTCCGCCGCCGGAAAGGCATCCGGGTCACGCCCGCTGCGCATGGCCACGTACTGTGCCGTCCAGTCGCCGATACCCGGCAGGGCGACGAGACGCCCCGCAAGGCCCGGGGCGTCCAGCTCGAGTGCGCCCGATGCCAGGCCGGCGGCGAGATGACGAATCGCCCGGGCGCGCGCGCCGATGACACCGAGGCGTTCGAGCGGCGCCTCGGCGAGACGCTCGGGCGCGGGAAACAGACGATCGGGCCCCGCATCGGGCGGCGTGTCAATCGGCTCGCCGTACGCCTCCACGATGCGTGCGGCGAGTGTGCGCGCCGCCTCCACGGATACCTGCTGACCGAGTATGGCGCGCACGGCCACCTCGAACGTGTCCCATGCACACGGCACGCGCAGACCGGGGCATTCCTCGACGACCGGCGCCAGCAGCGGGTCTGCCCCGAGCACTGCCGCAATCGCGGACGGCTCGGCATCCAGGTCGAACATCCGCCGCACCCGGGCCACCAGCACGGCGAGTCCGCTCACGTCCGGAACCGACACGGAGAGCTCGAGCGCGTGCGCAGCCGGGCCGACCTCGATCCAGCCGCTGCCACCGGCAGTGGTCACGGTGCGCCGGTAGCGGCCGTCGTGCACGCATTCCACTCCGGGCAACGCCCGACGGCGGTGGAAATCGATCAATGCCGGCCAGTCGAACGGCGGCCGGTAGGCAAGATGCAACCGAATCGGCGCCCCGGCTACCGCCGTCGAGGCACCGCGCCGGCGCAACATCGACGGCGGACGCTGCCAGGTCTCTCGGATGACCGTGTTGAAGCGCCTAAGGCTGCCGAAACCGGCGGCAAAGGCGACCTCGGTGAGGGAAAGATCGCTGTCGTCGAGCAATTGCTTGGCGAACAGCAACCGTCGCGTGTGCGCGACCTGTCCCGGCGTCGCGCCGACATGACGGCGGAAAAGGCGAGCGAGCTGGCGCGCGGAGACCCCGACGGCGGCGGCGAGATCGTCATGACGCCTACCGTCGAGAAACCCGTCGGCGATCAGCGCGAGCGCCCGCTCCACCCGGTCCGACGCGCTGGCAGCCGTACGAGTGCCAGGCGCCAGCTCGGGGAGGCACCGCAGGCACGGGCGGAAACCCGCCGCCACCGCCGCCGCTGCCGTCGGGAAGAAACGTACCCGGTCACCCCGCGGCGGCTGCACCGGGCAGGTGGGCCGGCAGAACACGGACGTGGTCACAACGCCGATGAAGAAGCAGCCATCGAAGCGCGGATCCCGCGCATGACGGGCACGTTCGCAAATCTCGTCGGTGATCTCCATGATCCGATGATGCCGTCTTCCGATTAGTATATCTCGCCGGATCCGGCCATCATCGCGAACGCCACCACGCTGGCATTCCGAGCTGACGTTACCGGAACACCAGAGTGCGATTGTTGGCCGGCATCGCGTGGTCGTGCACGAGTGCGAGCCCGTGATCGCCGGCCAGGCACGTCAGGTCGGCAACATCCCGAATCCCCATACCGGGATCACGGGCGCGGAGATCACTGTCGAAATGCGTGTTGCTCGCGCTCGTGTGCTCACCGTCGTAACAGAATGGTCCGTAGAGGCAGAAGGCGCCGCCAGTGGTAAGCACACGGGCGACGCCAGCGAACATCGCCTCCACCGCCGGCCAGTGCATGATATGCGCGGTGTTCGCCGAGAAAACGCCGTCGGCAGCCGTCACGGGCCACGGATCCCGGCGCACGTCAAGCTCGACGGGCTCACGCAGATTGGCAAGTGCCGCCTCGGCTACCCACTGCCGGCAACCGGACAGATAGGCATGCTGGTCGGTTGGCTGCCAGACGCGGTGCGGCAGACCGGCGGCGAAATGCACCGCGTGCTGACCGGTTCCGCTGCCGATCTCCAGCACCAGCCCTGGATCGACGAAGACGGTGCGCAGGACTTCGAGGATGGGCGCCTTGTTGTTTTCGCAGGCCTGAGAGAACGGCTTCCGAGTGGTCATCGCTTCTCCGTGGCGGGGTGGAACCGGTCGCGGCACCCTGGTGCGGAAGGCCGATTGCCTTACAGCAAACACCGTGCCTATGGTGGCAATTGCTAACCTTTGCGAAAGTATTGCCAGGTCTCAGTGGCCGCGTGCGCCGCTGTGGCAAGACGCGAGGAGCGTAGTGTAGCAAGGTCTACATGGGCGACGAGCAACGCAGTCCACAGCGGCGTACACGGCCACCCGCAGGGCGCCACTGCGCGGCGCCTCGGCGGCGTTGCGCTCGCTTGACGTGACCCAGCCACGCCAGCGCTCCCGCGCCTTGCCGAGACACCGCGCAGTGGCGCTGAGACCTGGCAATACTTTCGCAAAGGTTAGTACCGGTAGCCAATGCCCAACCGAGAGGGCCCGGGGATGCCGCAGCGATCCTTGACGGTACACGTCGAGTGCCATTCCGGCTACCGCGCCGACGAGCGCCCGCGCCGCTTCCACATCGGCGAGCGCACCGTGGAGGTGGTCGAGGTCATCGATCGCTGGCTCGCGCCCGGTCGACGCTACTTCAAGCTGCGCGGCGACGACGGCGGCATCTATATCCTCTGTCACGACGAAGCCGGCGGCTGGGAGATGACACTCTACGACAGCGGGCGCCATCCACCGACACGTCTGTCTTCGACCTGACCCCCGGTCACCTCGTCAATACGCTCACACGCATCGATGCAACATCGCAAAAGCCATGCTAAACGAGTGGCAATAGCCCGCCATGAGAGCGGGAACACAGGGAAAGGCAACGACATGACCAGGGAGGAGCACATCATGCCCGGCCGAATCCACCGTTGGGTCGCACTCATTCTCGCAGCGGCGCTGCTGCTCGCCGCGGCTTCGGCATCCGCGGCCCCCCGTGGCTATACAGCCACCCGTTACCCCATTGTCCTGGTGCACGGCCTGCTAGGGTTCGACACCATCGGCCCCCTCACCTACTGGCACGGCATTCCCAGCGCCCTGCGCGAGGACGGCGCGGAGGTGTTCGTCACCCAGGTCGCCGCCGCCAACGCTACCGAAGTCCGCGGCGAGCAGCTGCTCGCCCAGGTCGAGGAAATCGTGGCCATAACCGGCAAGGCCAGAGTGAACCTCATCGGCCACAGTCACGGCGCGCCGACCGCCCGCTACGTCGCCGGCGTGCGGCCGGATCTGGTTGCCTCGGTAACCAGTGTGGGCGGTGTCAACAAGGGCTCGCCCGTGGCGGACGCGCTGGCCGAGCTCAACGCCGACGACCCGGAGGTGGGCGGCGTCATCGCCCGCGTGGTCGACGGTCTGGCGCTGCTTATCGACAGCCTCTCCGGCGGCGACCTGGAACAGCAGTCACTCGCTGCCATGGCGTCGCTGACCACCGCCGGTGCGGCCGAGTTCAACCGCCGCTTTCCGGCGGGCATTCCCGAAGGCTGCGGCGACGGCGCACACGTGGTCGACGGCGTACGCTACTACTCCTGGACCGGCACGACCCCCTTCACCAACCCCCTCGACGCGACTGACTTCGCTCTGGCGCTCACCAGCCATGCCTTCGAGACCCCGAACGACGGCCTCGTGAGCCGGTGCAGCGCCCACCTGGGCAAGGTCATCCGCGACGACTATCGCCAGAATCACCTCGACGAGGTCAATCAGCTCTTCGGGCTGACCGCGCCGGATGCGGCCGACCCTGTCGCGCTCTATCGCCAGCACGCCAATCGCCTCCAGCGCGCCGGCCTTTAGGCCATGTCGCGGTGGCTGCCACTGACGGCGGCGGTCGCTGCCGCCGCCTTGTGCGCCGGATGGCTGATTACGGCGCCGGCGCCCGTGCCGGGCACCCGCCCGCCAACGGCAGAAGCCGGCGGCACTGCTCCGCGAGCCGTTGCGGATCCGCCGGCACCTGGCCAGCCGGCGCGAACGCCAGCGAACGACACCACGACCGCGCCGTCCCACCGGGGTACCGCCATGGACGGGCACGTCCGTGTCGGCAGTGACGGTGAAGTGATGGTGACGCGGGGCCTGCGCCGACGGTTCGACTATTTCCTCACCGCCAGGCCCCGCCCGGGAGTCCCTACCGCGCGGCAACGCCTGGCACGTTCCCTCAGGCACGAAGGCCTTGATAGCGGTACCGTGACCAGGACCCTGGCGCTTTTCGACCGCTACGTGTCGGGTCCCGGACGATTCCGTGGCTTTTTGTGAAATAGATCGGGCCTGTCAGCGTACCAGTGTTTCATCGCCTGC
>NZ_JBNAZM010000041.1:0-40618 GCF_051195215.1 Arhodomonas sp. AD133
CAGCCGCTGTCGTGGATCGACCTCGACAACCTCTCCGCCCGCCAGCAGCAGAACCGCCTCGCCGACCGGCTCACCGGACAATGGCTGGAGTACGTGCTGGAGCGGGAAGCCGAAGGCTGAACGACCGCGCGGCCGAGCGGGTTGGCGCCTGCGCTGCCCCGCTATCGGCCAGCGAACGCCGCTTGCTTCAATGCGTTGCCGTGAGCGCGAGGCCTGCGAGACGATCATCGCCGCCCCGACACGGAATCTCCACGCTTTCGACCCGCACCTGCTGAAAACGGCGCTGGACCGCCCACGCGGGCGGTCCTCCGCCACTCGCCCCCTGCCATCGAGGCCATTCGCGGCGTGGGTCACTCGCTGGCCGGCTTCGCGGCTGCGTCAGGGTGCGAGCGACCCGCTGTCTAGATGATACGGTCAAGTCGTTGACATGCGTCACACTTTTACATAAAGTCCCCGCTGCTCAAGCGCCGCCAAGGGAATTCCGCGGCATCTCACCGGAGGCAGGGAACGCTCGCCTTCCTTGATGCGATTTGACGCCGATCACGACCCATCGATCTTCGCGATCGGATTCGGCGTTCTCGACCTCGGGCGGAGACCCCGGACAGCGGTCCAACACGCCCAACAACCCGATATAAAAATGACCAACAAGCACAAAAAACGCGCCCTTCGGGCCATCAGCGGGCTGCTGACGCTGTGCACCAGCGGAACAGTCATGGCAGCCACCGCCAACGTCTACCAGATGTATTACGTGCCCACGCCGGAGAACGAAGTCACTGCCTTCAACCGCGCGCTCAACAGCGCCACCGGCAACGAGATCCGGTCCATCGTCTCGATATCGGTCGTGTTGGACGGCACCCGGATCTACTTCGATCAGCGCGAAGACGGCTACGAGACGGACGTCACCAACCCCCAGCAGCCGACCACCGGAGTCTGGGGCGACGGCGATCCGGGTAACGGCATTCCCCCGGGTTTCAGCACCGACGAGCTCCACGCCGGGGACGTCGTGGTGCTCGACGAGACCTACGACGTCACCACCTCGGTCACGTGCACCGATCTCACCGACTGCCGGCTCGACGGCGGTGACCGCTTCGGCTCCAGCAAGGCGTTGTCGGTGACCCGCTCCGCGTATAACACCAGTCCCGGCTCCGTGCTCGCCGGTGCCGTGGAAATGGACAGTGACAGCAACTGGAGCGACACCTATACCCTCCCCATCGGCGTGGACACCGCCAACGAGGGCGGCGAAATCTTCGAGACCGTCTCCGCCATGGTCATGGCGGGTGATTCGGAGACCACGGTGACGTTGAACGGTGCCGGCGCGGTGACGCTCCAGCCCGGCGAAACCCATGTCTTCGCCGACGTGTCCGAAGGCGACGTCATCGCCGGCGACGCCCCCACCCAGTTGACCCTGCTCACCGGTGACATCGACTCCAGCTACGAGTCACGCTGGTACCGTGTGCCGGCCACCTCGCAATGGTCCGATGAGTACTACTCGCCAGTGGGCACGGTGCAGGCCGATGATCCTGCTCACTACTTTCTCTACAACCCGGGAAGCACGCCGCTCGATGTCACCGTCGAGGACGACGGCGGCATTGCCGCGACGGTGACGGTTCCCGCCGGCAGCAGCGCCGAGTACACCGGCACCAGCGCGAGCGGTCAGCGCTTCTTCGCCGACGCCCCCTTCTACGCCATGGCGGTCGTCGACGCCGACGAGACCAACAACGTCCATGACTGGGGCTTTTCCCTGGTACCGTCACTGGGATTGACCGGCCAGTCGGTAATCGGCTTCGCACCGGGCACGGAAGACCTCTCGCAAGCGGACATGAGCCCCGTATGGGTCACGGCAGTCGCTGACACCACGGTCTGCGTGGACTTCGACCGCGACGGTACCATCGACCAGACGACGCCGCTGAATCGACTGGAGAGCCTGCGGATTACGGACACCGGCGACAACGACATGACCGGTGCGCTGATCTACTCGATCAACGATCCCAATGGTGACAACGCCCCGACCATTTGCGACAGCACCGGCGACGACGACACCCAGACCGACATCGCGCCCGTGTGGGGGCAGAACCCCGCCACGAGCACGACCGGCGCCCCCGCCATCGACATCGGCACCACGGTACTGGCCGTTCCGAAGTATGCCGTGTCCAAGCGTACGGAGCTGCTGATCGACGCCGACGGTTCGACGACCATCAGCCCCGGCGACACGGTGCTGTTCCGCATCGAGGTGGACAACTACGGTGCCCTGCCGCTCAACGACGCGACGCTCACCGACAGCATGCCCGCCGAGCTCGACTACGACCCGGACAACAGCGACAGCGGCTGGGTATGCGGCGGCTCGCCCCTGGTCTGCCAGCTCGGCCCCTTCTCCCTCGCCGCCTTCAGCACGCAAGCGTACGACCTGGCGGCGGTGATTCCGGAGGACGCCGTCAGCGTTTCCACCATCGAGAATACGGTCACCCTGGATCCGGGCACCGGTGAGCCACCGGCGGATGGCGGCACAGCCACGCCGGTACGCACGGCGCGCCTGGGCGACCGGATCTGGAACGACCTCGACGGTGACGGGGTCCAGGACGCCGGCGAGCCCGGCATCGCCGATGTGACGTTGGAGCTACGTGACGGCACCTGCACCCCCGGCGGCGACTGCCCCACGACGACCACCGACGGCACCGGTGCCTACGCCTTCACCGGCCTGACCGCCGGCGATTACACCGTCGCCGCCCAGCCGCCCACGGGCGGGAGCGCCACGTATGACGCCGACGGTACCGGATCGGCCCACCAATCCAGCGTCACCGTCACCGAGGGTGCGGATGTCGTCGACCAGGACTTCGGCTACCGTTTCACCGGCCGTATCGGTGATCGAATCTGGGAAGACCGCGACGGCGACGGAATCCAGGACGCGGGCGAACCCGGCATCAGCGGCGTAACCGTCGAGCTCCGCGACGGCACCTGCACCCCCGGCAGCGACTGTGTCACCGTCACCACCGACGCGGACGGCGGGTACGTGTTCGAGTCCGTGGCGGCAGGCGACTACACCGTGGCAGTGACCGCGCCCGCCGGCACCGATCCCACCGCCGACCCGGATGGTGGTCTCGATGACATCGCCGCCGTCACCCTCGCCAACGGCGACGAAGTGCTCGACCAGGACTTCGGCTACCGCTCTACCGGCCGCATCGGTGACCGCATCTGGGAAGATCTCGACGGCGACGGAAGCCAGGACACCGGTGAACCCGGCGTCGGCGGCGTGACCGTCGAGCTCCGCGACGGCACCTGCACGCCCGGCAGCAATTGCGACACGATCACCACCAGCTCCGACGGCAGCTACGCCTTCGAATCCGTGCCGGACGGTGACTACGTCATCGCCGTGAGCCCACCGGCGGATAGCAATCTTACCGGCGATCCCGACGGTGGTGCAGACCATGTCTCCTCCGTGACCGTTTCCAACGGCAATGACGTGCTCGATCAGGACTTCGGTTACATGCCGAACGACGCCGGCGCTTCCGGCGGGAGCATTGAGGGCAACGTTTGGGAAGACGTTGACGACGATGGCCAGCGAGACTCGGGCGAACCATCGCTGGACGGCATAACGGTGACGCTCGAAGGCGGCGCCTGCAGGCCCACCTGCACTACCACGACCGACGCGAACGGCCACTATGCCTTTTCCGGGCTCTCGCCGGACTCCTACACCATCCAGGTCGACGGCAACGGTTCCAATATGACCGCCGTATATGACAATGACGGTGGTGCCGACGAGCGCATCGATCTGACCCTCGCCAGCGGCGAGAACGCTACCGCCCAGGACTTCGCCTATCGCCGTAACGTCACTGCCGCGACAGGGGTTCCGGCGATCGGTCTCCCCGGCCTGGTGCTGCTGGTCCTGTCCATGCTCGGTATCGGCTGGCGGGGGCTGCCCCGCCGGCACGGCTGAGCCAACGCGGCGCGGCCGCCGCCAACGGCGGCCGCGCTGGCGCCACGGGTTGTACTACGCTGAAGGCGTTCGCCAATACAGCGCCAGGAGGAGACCCGATGCAGATCCGTGCCGCCGTGCTCAATACCATGGGCACATCCCGCCCATACGCCGACAGCCGCCCGCTCACCATCGAGACTCTGGAGCTCCACGAGCCCGGGGACGGCGAGGTCCGCGTCGCCGTCCGCGCAGCCGGGCTGTGTCATTCCGACCTTTCGGTGGTCAACGGTGACCGGCCCCGGCCGACCCCCATGGCCCTGGGCCACGAAGCAGCGGGTGTGGTCGAGGCGGTGGGTCACGGCGTGCACGATCTGGCGCCCGGGGATCACGTGGTCATGGTCTTCGTGCCGAGCTGCGGGCACTGCGGCCCCTGCGCCGAGGGGCGCCCCGCCCTGTGCGAGCCGGGCGGGGCCGCGAATGTGGCGGGCACGCTGCTCGGCGGCGACCGTCGCATCGCCCGTGCCGACGGCTCGACGGTCAACCACCACCTCGGGGTCTCCGCCTTCGCCGATCACGCCGTCGTCTCGCGGCGCTCGCTGGTGAAAATCGACCGGGATGTTCCCTTCGAGCACGCCGCGCTGTTCGGCTGCGCGGTGCTCACCGGCGTGGGGGCCGCGGTGAACACGGCCGGCGTGGTCCCGGGGTCGAGCGTGGCCGTCGTCGGGCTCGGCGGGGTCGGGCTGAATGCCCTGCTCGGGGCTCTGGTTTGTGGTGCCGAGCCGGTCATCGCCGTGGACGCGCTGGACCACAAGCTCGCCCTGGCCCGGGAGCTCGGCGCCCGCGACACGTTCAACGCCACGGACGAGAACGCCGTCGAGGCGATTCGCGCGGCCACTGGCGGCGGCGTCGACTACGCTATCGAGCTAGCCGGTTCCGAGCGTGCGCTGGAGCTCGCCTATCAGATCACGCGCCGTGGCGGCACCACCGTTACCGGTGGTCTGGCCCATCCGGACCGGCATATCCGACTCCAGCAGGCGGGGCTCGTCACCGAGGAACGGACGCTCAAGGGCAGTTACGTCGGCAGTTGCATACCCGGCCGCGACCTGCCGCGTTACCTGCGGCTGTTCCGCCACGGGCGTCTACCCGTGGACCGCCTGCTCTCGGGCACTCTGCCCCTGGACGACATCAATACCGCCCTCGATCGCCTGGCCGACGGCGAGGCGATCCGCCAGGTCATTCGCTTCGACTGAGCCCCGGCGGACGTACCTGGGCGCTGACGGCCAGCGGACTCCGGTGCCGCCCGTCAACCGAAGCCCCGAGCGCAGCGGGGTGGGCTTAGCCCGCCCCGGCTTTGGCGCGATGGTGCAGGATTACATCGCTCGCCTGCCGGCCGCCGATCGGCCATACCCGCCAGGCGCGCGCCTATCCTGTCTTCCTGCCGCTCTGGCACATGACAATGGGTCGAGACAACCGGTATCAGGCCTGGAGACACTGCTCCCCGGTCCACTGCGCACCGGGGGCCAGAATGACCGGCTGTGCGACACAGCCGGCCTCGACGCAGACGAAACCGCAGTGGGCATTGTCGGGTAGATCCGGCGTAGCCCCCGCCCCCGCGGCACCCGGGTTCCAGACAACGGCGTCCGGAAACCCGCTCGCGTGCACCGCTAGCCTGGGTTCACCGCGGGTCGCCAGGTAAAGCGGCCACGGCGCATCGGGATAGATCCGGTCCACGGCGCCGGCATGCCACGTAAGCGCCTCTTCGGTCTGGCGTCGTGCTGCGCCCCCTTCCTCGAAACGACGGCCGGCGAGACCCAGAATCGCTGCGTGGCCCATGTCCGGCACACGCAGGTACGTATGCAGGGCACCCGTGAAACCGAACCGCGTCCCGCCCTCGTTGGAGACGGTGAGTTGCATCGTGAGCTTCCCCGGTGCCAACGCCACGCGCAGGCGTAACGCGAACGCGTGCTCCCAGACCGCCCGGGTAACCTCGTCGTCCTCCAGAACCAGCGTGACGGCCGCCTCGGCGTGGTCAGAGCCCTGGCCTTCGAGCCGCCAGCGGCGGTTGCGAGCGAAGCCGTGCTTGGGCAGTGGGCCACGTTCGGCGAACTGCGGAAAGATCACCGGGACACCACCACGGATTGCCGCGTTGTCGCCGAAACGCGCCAGCGGACTGAGGTATAGCATCTCCTCGCCGGACGCGAGCCACCAGCGGAGCACCTGTCCGCCCTGCAATGCGATCTCGACGCCACTGCCGTCGGCGTGATCGAGCCGGATCGCCGGCACGTCGTCGCCGCGGTAATGCTCTCGGATGTTCATGATCCCCCGGTATTCCCGCTTCGCGAAGGCCCGGCATGCCCCGGAACACACGGCATGCGCGGAGGCACGCGGATATTCAGATGTTCGTCAGCACCAGCAGCGAAACCGCATTGAGCAGGCCGTGGGCCAGTATGGCCGGCCACAACGATTGCCAGCGCAACACCCCCACGGCGAATACAGCGCCGACCAGCGCGGTCTGCGCCACACCGATCACGCCCTGGTAAAGATGCCCCAGACCGAAAAGCAGCGAGGAGACCGCCACCGGCAGGGCTGCGCCCGGCAGCAGCCGCATCGCCCGCTGCAGAATGACACCGCGGGCCAGCAGCTCCTCGTAGAACCCGATGAAAAGACTCAGCGCGACCACGAGCACCGGTGTCACGCCGCCGACCACCAGTCCGCCCACATCCATGAGGCGCTCCATCTGCGCGACCACGGCGTCGGGCAGCACCAGCCACAAGAGCGCTCGAAAAACGACGTTCACGGCGAACACCGCGAGCAGGAGCTTGAGGCCACGCCCGATATCCCGTACCCGCGGTCTGCCCAGCCCTAGCGCGCGTAGCGCCGATAGCCGGCCGCCGCACAGTGCCACCACCCCTGCCAGTACGAGCACGCCCTGCACGAACAGCACCGCGGCGAACGGTGCGGGTGCCGGCCCCGGCAACGTGCCGACGATGAGGCCCGCCGCAACCGAGGCCAACGGCACGAGCAGTACGGCGAGCACGAGCTCCACCGCCGCACCCGCCATCGCGGTGCCCCTCTGGTACGTGCTCATGCAACGCCGGCGCTACGAGTCCGGACCACGGTCCCGGCGATGGTATTCACCCTCGATTGCATCATCCCTGCCGCCATGTCCCCCTGGTGGACCACCGGCGGGACCGTAGCTGACCTTCACATGGCGCAACACATGGCGAATGAGGTACTGGCGACTGTAGGGAATGAGGCAGGCGAAGCCGATGGCATCGGTGAAAAAACCCGGCGTCAGCAGCAGGGCGCCGCCCACGGCGAGCGCGATGCCCTCCAGCAGCTCCATGGCGGGCAGGCTGCCGCGATCCATGTTCGCGCGGGCCCGGCTCAGCGTCGCGAGCCCCTGCTGCCGCAGAAGCTGGCCGCCGATGATGGCGGTGAGCACGCACAGCGCGATGGTGGGCAGCGCGCCGATCACCTGGCCCACCTGGATCAGCAGGTAGATCTCCACCAGGGGAACGACGACGAACAACAGGAACAAGACGGGCACGGTAAACCCTCCGATTGCGTAGACGGGCAGTGTATCGCGTAGCCGTCCCCGGATTCACTGGGTGCGCGTTGCCGTGCGATAGCGCCCGAGATGCTGCCGGCAACGCTGTACCGGGCGGTCAACGTACCTCCACCACCCGGCTGGCGCGCTTGTACTCCACCCGCCAGCCGGACCACACCGGCAGCTCCCAGCGCTGGGGATCCCGCTTGCGGGTACCGGCCACCTTCTCGACCGTCACCGTTCGCCGCCGCACATCGTAGTGCACGCGCATGTCCAGGTCCGTCAACGATACCGTGCGCGGGTAGGTGCGATCGAAGCGCTCGCGCTCCCAGCTCGGCACCCCCTCGAAAGCCAGATCCCCCGGCTCGATGAGAACCAGGTCGTCACCGGTATCGACGCCGAGCGCCGCCAGCCGTCGCTGCAGCCACTCCCGCGGCTCCGGCACCTCGCCCTTGCCATGGCCCAGCGCGACATAGAGCGACCAGGCCTCGATATCCGTGACCAGGCACTCGCCGGCGGGCGCGAGCAACCGCCCCGAGAGCACCAGATCCGCGATCGCCGCCCGTGCCGCTTCACCGGTCGGTGTCATTTCCGCTTCATCCACCTGGCGGCCGGCGTGATACCAGCGCATCGTCACCGTCAGTCGTTCGCCGTCCCAGGCCGGTGATTCCACGTTCGCCTCGGCGACGCCGTGGACCGCCAGAGCCGGCAGCGCCAGCGGCGCCAGGCAGGTGGCGACGGTCACGGTCTGACGCGTGCCGCGACGCGCGGGCACGCTGTGATCGTCGAACACCAGCGCAGCTTCGTCGGCCTCACCGAAGAGCGAGCGCTCGCCCACCAACGCTTCGCTCCCCCCATTGCCCAACGCCTCACGCCGACGGACCCGGCGCACATAGACCATATCCGGCAGCGCCGCCGCGGCCGCCTCGAACACGGTCTGTGGATGGACGTCGATATGCGCCGGCATGGCAGGCAAATCCATCGCCTCCCGCAGCCGCGCGGCCAGTCGCCGTGCCTCGCGGAGATCGCGCCGGTCCGCCGCCACCGCCGGCAGCTCCACGCCCCGCAGAGCGGCCACCTGCAGGGTTGCGTCACAGCGTCGGCCGAGACATTCGGATAACCGCTCACGCTCGTCGGAATCCCGCGGCGGGGCAACCAGGCCACCACCGGCCAGGGCCGCCGCCAGGTCCGCCATGAATCCGGCGCAGGCGGCATCCGGCATGGCCACCACCAGGTGCGCCAGCCAGGCGTCCACAGGCAGGGCGAACAGGCGCTGCCCCCGTTCGGTGGCAACGCCCGCGTCGTCGACGGCGCCAATGGCCGCGAGCCGGTCCTGCGCCGCGGAGAGCGCCGCGTCGGGGAGCGCGTCGACGAACCCCAGTGTCGCCGCGGGCTGGCCGGCGCAGGCGGCGGCGAGAACCAGCTCGGTGAGATCCTCGCGCTGCACCTCCGGTGGCGTGACCCGCTGCATCGGTGCCTGGCTGCCCCACAGGCGCAGACACAGCCCCGGCGCGGTGCGGCCGGCACGGCCCTTGCGCTGGTCGGCGCTGGATCGGGCGATTGCCTGCAGGGCCAGCACGGTACGCCCGTTGCGGCGCAGCGTGCGGCGCTCCAGGCCGCTGTCCACCACCGCGGTCACCCCCGGTACCGTCAGCGACGTCTCGGCGACATTGGTCGCGAGGATGACCCGGCGCTGTGCGCCCGGGGTGAGCGCCCGCCGCTGATCGGCGACCGGCGCGGACGCGTGCAGCGCGATGACATCGGCGGGGACGGCCTGAAGCGCCGAGGCCGCCTCGCGAATCTCGCGACGACCCGGCAGGAACACCAGCACGTCGCCCGCGGTCTCGTCGAGGGCGCGGCGCACCGCCGTGGCAACCCGTGGGGCGAGGCCGGCGGACTGTGGCATCTCCCGCGCTTGCGCGCCGCAATAGGCGAGCTCGACATCGTAGCCACGGACATCCGAGCGCAGCTGGCGGGCATCGAGGTAGCCGGCCAGGCGATCACCGTCGATGGTCGCCGAGGTCACGACCAGCCGCGGCGGTTTCCGCCAGCCGGCGAGCAACGCCAGCAGCAGGTCGGTATCCCAGCGGCGCTCGTGGAATTCGTCGAGCACCACCGTGGCGAAGTCGTCCAGGCGACCGGAGGCGAGCCACCGCAAGGCGATACCAGGCGTGACGAAGACGATCTCCGTGCCGTCGCCGTACCGGGCGTCGAGCCGTATCGCGTAACCGACCCGCCCGCCGGGGTCCTCGCCGAAACCGGCGGCGACGAACGTGGCCAGGCTGGTAGCGGCGAGCCGCCGGGGTTCGATCACGAGCACCGGTCCGCGCTCCGCAGCCCATACCGGCAGGCGCGTGGACTTGCCCGAGCCCGTCGCCGCGGACACCACGACGTGGCCGCGATCGAGAGCCGCGGCGAAATCCTCGCGCAGGGCGTCGACCGGAAGGGTATGGGTACTATCGCTCATGGCGCTCAAGGCTAATGATGGCGCCGTGCGTTGGCCAGACGTGGCCGGCGGCCCGTGCAGTGTTCCGCCGTCTCGCCGTCCGGAGCCGGAGTTCCCGGAAATGCAACAGACCCGGACACGGGAGTGTTGCTATCCTGAATCAGGGGTGCGCCGCACCACCGCATCGCACCGACGGTATTCAGGGCCAATCGGGAGTTGGGGGACATGCCGGTACTGATTCTGGGGCTGGTACTGTTTTTCGCCCCCCACAGCGTGGCCATCGTGGCCGCGGACTGGCGGGAGGCGCGCATCCGGCAGTGGGGTGAGCCGTTGTGGAAAGGCGTGTACTCACTGCTCGCGGCCGCCGGCCTGGTGCTGATCATCTGGGGGTATGCCCTGGCGCGCGGCAACCCGGTGATGGTGTACACGCCCCCGGAGTGGCTTCGGCTGCCCGCGCTCGTACTGATGCTGCCGGTCTTCCCCCTGCTGCTGGCGGCGTATCTACCGGGACGCTTCCGCCGCGCCACCCGCCATCCCATGCTCGTCGCGATCAAGCTCTGGGCGCTGGCGCATCTTTTGACCAACGGCATGCTCGCCGACGTGCTCCTGTTCGGGAGCTTTCTGGTCTGGGCGGTGGCGGACCGGATCTCGCTGAAACACCGCACCGCCCGCACCGTGCCGGACGTTCCGGTCGGTCGCTGGGGTGACGCACTCGCCCTGGGCGGCGGGCTCGTGCTCTACGGCGCGTTCGTCACGTGGCTGCACGCCTGGCTCATAGGGATGCCCCTCGTCGCCTGAAGGCCTGGAACTAGTTCCAGGCCTTCAGGCGAACCGCGCCCACAGGAGCACGCCCCAGACGAAGGTGGCAAGAACCAGACTCATGAACACGGCCGCCGAGCCGACGTCCTTGGCCATGCCGGCCAGGTGGTGGGGCTCCTCGCCGACCCGGTCCACCACCGCCTCCACGGCCGTGTTGAGCAGCTCCGTGATGAGCACCAGCAGCCAGCTCGCGCCGAGGAGCACGACCTGCACAGCGTCCTCGCCGAGCCACACCGCCAGCGGCAGGACCAGCAGGGAGGCACACACCTCCTGGCGAAAGGCGGATTCGTGGCGCCAGGCCCCGCGCAGACCGCGCATGGAGTACCCAGTGGCGTAGACGATGCGGGCCAGCCCCGTTCTGCCAGGTTTCACGCAATCGCTCCTAACTAGTCTTCCCAGAGGTATTGTCCTGCGGCGGCCGATCCGGGCGCCGATGATGGCGCAAGGCGCGCAGAGTAGCCGGGCTACGCGGGCGCCGGGGAACACGCCCCATGGGCGCTCACACACCGGCGCGACGGAGCGCCGGTGCGCGCCGATGGCGGCCGCGCGCGGGCAGGCGCAAAGCCTACACGTTCAGGGAAACGATCGCGATCACGGCACCCATGAAGGCTCCGGAGAGCACATCCGTGGGATAGTGCAGCCCCAGCACCACCCGAGAGCACGCGACGAGCACGGCGAATGGCGCCAGCACCGGGACGAGAGCCGGATAGTAGGCTACCGCCACCAGCGTGAAGCCCACGGCGTGGAGGGTATGACCGGAGGGAAAGCTGTACTGGTCGAGCGGCGCCACGGCGAGCTCGATCGCATTGCTGGCCGAGCACGGACGCGGACGCGCGGTGTGCACCTTGACGAGCTTGTAGGCGGCCACGCCGACGACGGCAACGAGCGCCATGTGCAGGCTCGCCGTGAGGCCACGCCGGCCATCGGCGACCGGCAGGGCAACCATCACGGCATACCACAACGCACCGTCGCCAAGGCGGCTGACCACGGCGAACACCCAGCGAATGGGCGCCAGCCGGCAGGCGCGATTGATGCGGTGGCACAGTGCCAGCTCCGCCGCAGCGAAGCGAACCAACCCGGCACCTGGTCTGACCTGGAGCATGATCACCTCCGTGATCCGGACTCCGCACCAGCCTGTGCCCGGCATGTGGCGTGGTGTTGACCGCGCGATGACGCCCGCGTGTCAGCGCGGCAGCTCGTAGTCCGCGCTGCCGTCGACGCGATCGACCTGCACGGCGACGACGCGGGCGCCGACCAGGCTCACCCAGCCGTGGCCGCGCTCCTGCTCCGGGGCACTGAAATCGAATCGGTACAAACGTGTCAGCCGCAGGCGGCCGCTGGTATCGCGGCGCAGTCCGTAACGCTCCAGCGCCACCGTGTGATCGAGCAGCTCCAGCCCCCGCGCCTGGCAGACCCGGCGGCAGCGCGCCAGTGCCTGGCCCCGGGCGCGCAGGTTCGTCCACCACACCAAGCCGATTCCCGCGAGGATCAGCAACGGCAACAGGCCCGCGAGGTTCATGGATGCTCCACCGCCATCAAACGTGTACTCATGCTGTCAGCCACAGCACCACGGCCATTGCCGGAATCGCGAGGACACTGCTTGCCAGCAGCAGGCTCGATGCCAGGCCCTCGTCACCGCCGAGCTGCCGGGCCAGGACGTAAGAAGCAGTCGCCGTGGGGCATGCCAGCAGAATCAGCGCAATGCGGGTGTGCTCCGCCGACAGGCCAACCGCCCAGGCCAGGCCCCAACCGATAGCCGGCAACAGTGCGACTTTCATCAGCCCACCAACCCAGGCCCACTGGAGACGGCCACGCAGCCTCGCCGTGTGCAGCGTACCGCCGATACACAGCAGCGCAAGTGGCAGCGCCATCTGCCCGATGGCGGACAGCGTCCGCGACACCAACACCGGCAGGTGCACCTGTGCCGCCGACAGCGTCACCCCCAGGGCACAGGCGATGAGAATGGGGTTGGTGACAAGACCGTAGGCGACCCCCCGTGCCACGCCTCGGCGTCGTCCGGACCCGGCGGCTAGCAGCACGGCCACGGCGAGCACGTTATAGACCACCACCAGCGGCCCGAAAAGCAGCAGAGCGCTGGCTTCCGCACCCGCCGCTGCACCGTCGGCGGCGAACGCATACACCACCACCGGCAGGCCGATGAAGGCGAGGTTGCCCCGGAACACCCCTTGCACGAACGTGCCCACGGCGGCCGAAGGCAGTCGCAGCCAGGACGCGGTGACCAGGGCCGCGCCAATGCCCAGCAGGGTCGCCCCCACTCCCACCGCCAGAAGCCCCGTGACCGCAGCGAATGCCGGCGTCGCCCCGGCGATGCGCTCGACCAGCAGCGACGGCACGCCAATCCAGTAGGTAACGCGGTTGAGCTCGCTCAGTGCCCGGTCGGAGAGAAAGCACGTACGTGTGAGCCCCCATCCCAGGACGATGATGAGAAAAACCGGCGCTAGCGTGTTGACGATAGCGATAGGTGTTCGACCTCCCTTGGGCAAAGCATCGATACATTCATTAGTTGCGCCTGTGAGCACAGCGGTTGTAATTTCGACGCAACGGTTCTCGTTGGCATGACGCTGGCTTCGTGACCGTGCAACAAGATAACACCAGGGCGAGCGCTCGCTTTGCGGCGCGCTGAACGCTCGCCCACCGCCCAGTGACGGACCATGCGGCGCTTGCTTCAAGAGGGGGGACCGATGGCCTGTGTCATAACGTCCATTCGCGACGAGGCGAGCCACGAGGATGTGGAGCTCGCCCGGGTACTGCAGCGAACGGTGCTCATGGCCACGGCTCTGCGCACGAAAGCGGTGACCGCCTGGCTGAAATCGGAGCTCAACGGCTATCCGCCGGACGCCCGACTCCCTGTGTACCGACGCGGTCAGAATGCCACCCTCATCGCGTGGATGCCGGGCCAGGGCTGGGCAGCGGCCCCCATATCACCGACTCTCGCCAAAGAGCTCGGCGACTACGAGCTGCGCACCGGCGTCGAAGCCCTCGAGCGGGACGAAGCCAAGCGTAACCCCCGCGAGCCTCCGCGTATCGAGTTCGACGACGAGCACCTGAGGGCCATGCAGCAACGCATCGGGCTCGACGCACGGCTTAGCCTCGCGCTGCCGCCGAACGCCGTCGCCGAGGTGCTCGATACCGTGCGTCAGACCATCGTCGCCTGGAGTGACGCCCTGCTGGAAGCGGGTGTTCAGGGGGACGGCTCGGTGTTCAGCGATTCCGAGCGCCATACGGCGAGCGAGGTCGCCGAACACCTCGACGAGCTCATCAGCGAAGCCCACGAAACGGCACAACGACTGGTCGCGGAGCGTCAGAACCGGCACGGCGGGTTTCTCTCGCGCCTGTTCGGCCGCTGACACACGCCGCGGAAACGCCGCTAACTGGCGCGTTCGTCCGCCAGCGGCCGGATGCGCTGGATGGGCCGCTCGTTCGCCGCCGGCGGTCGCAGCTGGCGACGGTGGATGTCCAGAAACGCATCGGCACAGACCGGCACACCGAGGTAACGACCCTGAACCTCGTCGCAGCCGCTGTCCCGAACGAGCCGGCACTGTGTTCCGGTTTCGACTCCCTCGGCGGTAACGCTCAGCCCGAGATTGTGCGCCAGACCGACCATCGAGGCCATGAGGCTGACGTGAGACGACTCGACCGACAGCTCGCTGACGAAGGCACGGTCGATCTTCAACCGACTGACAGGGCACGTGCGCAGACGTGCCAGTGACGCCGAGCCAATACCGAACTCGTTGATGGCGAAGCGAATGCCCCGGGCCCGGCACCCATCGAAACGCTCGGACAGCCGCGCCCCCGCCTCGCCGAGTCCCGTCTCACTGACCTCGAGCTCGACGCGTTCGGCGGCGAGCGTCGTCGCCGAGAACACGGCATCGAGGTCATCGAGGAACTCCGGCGCCCTGAGGTGCGCGGGAGAAATGTTGACCGACAGCCGCAACGGTCGCGTTCCCTGCGCCTCCCAGGCCGCCACCCGCGTGACTGCGTGCTCCATCACCCATCGACCGATACGCCGGCTGAGCGCACACGACTCGACCGCGGGCAGAAAGGCCGAAGGCGACAGCAGCCCCCGCGTGGGGTGGGTCCAGCGCAGCAATGCCTCGACGCCCGTCATCTCCCCGGTGCGCAGCGACCACTGGGGCTGGAAATAGAGCACCAGCTCGTCGCGGCACAGCGCCTCCCGCAGCTCGGCCTCCAGGCGCATGCGCTCGCGCGTTTCCTCGTTCATGCGTGCCGCGAAGAAGTGGGCCACGGCGCCGCCACTGCGCTTGCTGCAGTACATCGCCATATCCGCTTGACGGAGCAGCTCATCGGCGCTCGCGGCATCGTCGGGATAAACGCTGATGCCGATGCTGGGGGTGACCATCCGCTCGCCACCCTGCAAGGAATACGGCGCGGCGAGCTCGGCGAGCAGCTTCTCGGCAAGATGTCGCAGGCCATGGGCATCCGGCGCATCGGCGACCGCCACCGTGAACTCATCGCCGCCGAGCCGTCCCAGGCGGTCCTCGGCCCGGGTGCACTCACGCAGACGCTGCGCAACCCGCGTCAACAGCTCATCGCCCGCGGCATGGCCGACCGAGTCGTTGATCTGCTTGAAGCCATCGAGGTCGAAGAACAGCAGACCGACGCGCTCGCCGGAGCGCTCGGCGTGGCTGACCGCGCTGGCCAGCGCCTCCGAGAACGCCGCACGATTGAGCAGCCCGGTTAACCGGTCGCGGTTGGCAAGCTCGTGGAGCTGATCGTCGACACGCTTGCGCTCGACGGCGAGGCCCGCGAGGCGCGCGGCGGCATCGAGCACTTCCAGATCGTAAGCGCTCGGCGGCCCCGGACAACGCCGAAGGAGCATGAACGCACCGAGCAAGGTACCGTCGGATGCGGCCACGGGTTCCCACCAGGCGGCGCGCACGCCGGCGCGCCCGGCAGGCCCCTGGAGCATCGCGAGTTGGGGGTGACGCCGCACATCGGCGACCAGGCAGCGCTCATCCACGCGGATGCCCTGCTGGCAACGCTGCTGCACGGCGTCCCTCACCGCCTCGGCCAAATCGGAGGAAACACCGGGCGCCGCTGCGATGCGCCATCGGTGGCTTTCCGGCGTTGTCACCATGGCGACACAGGTGAGCCCTGACTGGACGGACTCCGTCTCAGCAACCAGGCACGCGAGCACCCGCTCCAGGGGCGCGCCGGTGGCAATCAGCTCGAGCACATGAGTGCGCCCGCGGCTGAGCCGCAACGTTCGGGTGTGCCGGGTTATCTCGTTGGAAAGGGTGCGGTTGACGGCCAGCAACTCCGCCGTACGCTCACGCACGCGCTTGTCGCTGCGCGCGAGCGTCCGCGTGAGCATGCGGTGGGTGCGCTCGTTGTCGTCAAGCGCCGTCGCGAAGGTCAGCCCGGTGAGCACGATCACCACGATGAACAGCTGCATCATCAGCAGCGCCATCCAAGACTCACCGACGGGAAACGGTCCATATCCCTGGAACGAGCCGTGGACGATCCCGATGACGAGCAACCCGACAACGAGCGCGGTACCGCGGACTCTCAGGCGGTACGCCGTCCACAGGAGCATGGGGACGAGCAACACAGCGAGCAGCGGATCCGCCCACTCGGAGTCCGCGAGGATTCCGCTGAAGATCAGATAACACGCGCATACCGTCAGCACCGCCACAGCGGTGCTCAGCAGCGCCTGGTTCAGACTTCTGCGCGGAGGCCGTCCCGCGGTGGCAGACAGCAGCAGCGACGCGACGATGAGCGTTCCCACCACGCTCGCGAGCACCCCGTTCACCCACGCAGCGGCAATCGCGATGGCGTGCATATCCGGTGTCGTCATGGCCGCGGCAGTGGTCGCCACGGGGGCACTCACCACAGCGGCCGAAACACCCGCTGCAACCGCGAGCAGACACAGCTCCCGGGGCGTGCTGACCGGCCGCCGCGTACCGGTGAGACGACGGGCGAGCCAGGCGCCGAATACGGCCGCCAGTGCCAATGCTCCGCCGGCCGCCCCCCATTGCCAGCCGTGCACTGCATACCCGATAACGCCGCCCAGCAGCAGACCGGGCCAGATACCCGGCCCCCACAGAAGCACGGCCACCAACGCGAGCCCGGAAAGCAGCCACATGGGCTGCCACGCCCATGATGCCCCCGCGGATGCCTGCATGGCGCCAGGTCCCGCGACCACCCAGATCGCCAGCGCCAGAACGCCCCACATGGCAACCACCCACAGTGCCGCGTGCCACCGTGGTCGACACTCCACCTCAGTAGACGAACTCACGTCCACTCGCCCCCCTGCCCGGCACCCACCGATCCTGCGTTTAAACCTAGTCGATACGAGAAGCGGTCGCCGCCGGGCGGCGGGGAGGAGCGGTCACGCGCCCGTCAATAATGCGGTGGACGCTCCGTCTCGGGCGGGCTGTCGCCGGTACGCCATTCGTCGGCCAGTGCCTCCAGCCGTTGTGCCAGGCGTTGAACCGACGCTTCGAGCACCTCTATCCGGCGCTGCTGTTGACTCACCACCTCGCTCAGACTGTCCAGGCTGTGCTCCTGGTAGGCAAGCTTCTCTTCCGCCTGGAGCAGGCGTTCATCGCTCATGCTCTTTTCTCCCACATCGCCCGGGCCTCCCGGTTACGTATTCGCAGTGATCGCAACGCATTCCATGACGATCCGCTTGGTCATGCGGACACTCCCATGCGCACCCACCCCGGATGGGGTTGCGACAACAACCTCGCTGAACCGGTGCATGCCCGCCAAATCGCTCGACACGGTCTCACACGCTGGCCCATGTGCTCACTGCCCACCGTCACGGGGGAACAAAGAGCACCACGATTCGCCAACCGTTTGACCCCGGTCAATCCCCGCGATTCGACGATTGCTACGCTACCTGGACAAGCGGAGCACACGGCTCTCCCGACCTTGAGGAGGTCATCTCATGAAGCACCCGCAACGCAAGACCGCACTCGCTCTCGTGCTGGCACTGAGCGCCGGCCTGACGGCAACCGCACTCGCCCATCCCCCCAGGGGCGGCATGATGGGCGGTACCGGTTCCATGTTCCATGGGGGCATGATGCCCCATGCGGCCATGGCCGATGGACCCCATGGCTACGGCATGGGCCTGATGGGCGGGATGCACGCGGGCTTCGGCATGATGCGCGGCATCGACCTCGACGACGAGCAGCGGACCCGCCTGCGTGAGCTGCGAAGCGAGCACCGCAAGGAGCAATTCGCCCGTATGGCACAGCTCATGGACCTGCGTGACGAAATGCTCAGCCTCATGGCCACCGCCCAACCCGATCCGGATGCTGTCCAGAACCTGCACGCGCAGATGGCCGATCTGCACGGCGAGATGCTCGCCGACCAGGTACGACTGCGCAACGCCATGCGTGACGTTCTGACATCCGAGCAACGCCAGCGGCTCGGTCAGCGCCGGTCTATGCGCGAGCCCATGGGCGGCGGCTACCGCATGGGCGACCCGTCCGATATGCCGCGACAAGGGCAAGGCGGGATGATGGGTCAATAGCCAACCCCAGCGTACTTCGGCGGCCGCACCGCCGGCCGCCGAAGTACGCTGGGGTTGGCCCCGTGGTTTCGACGGTGCGCCGTCTATACTTCTCGGGCCGGGCAGTTCACATATTTCGTGTAGACAGGGTCACAGAACGTAGGCCCGGCGGCCTGATACTCGACGCCACGGGATGAGGAGACGCCGGTTGCTAGTTCGGGACCATTGCTTGGCGCGGCTCGGCGATACGGAATTCGACGTGCTGATCGTGGGGGGCGGCTCGTTCGGTGCCGCGGCGGCGTGGGACGCATCGTTGCGTGGCCTGAAAGTGGCCCTGATCGAGCGCACGGACTTCGCGGCGGGCGTCTCCGCCAACTCGTTCAAGATCGTGCACGGGGGCATTCGCTACCTGCAGCACTCCGACCTCAAGCGCCTGTGGGCCTCCTGCGCCGAGCGTTCAGCGTTGCTGCGCATCGCCCCCCACCTCGTTCAGCCACTGCCCATTCTCGTGCCCACGTACGGCGCGGGCCGCGATGGCAAGGCATTTCTCGGCACCGGCATGCTGGTCTACGATGCGCTCACCCCACGGCGGAACCGGGGCATCGCCGACCGCTCCCGGCATATTCCGCTCACCCGGTTCATGACCCGGGACGAGGCGCTGGCTCACTTCCCCGGCCTGCCGGCCGAAGGGCTGACTGGCGGCGCCGTATTCGCCGACGGCCAGATGTACAACCCCACGCGGCTGGTGCTGGCCTTCGTCCAGTCGGCCGTCGCGAGCGGCGCGGTCGCCTGCAACTACGTGGAAGCCAGGCAGTTTCTCCGCCGCGGCGATCGTGTCGTCGGCGTGCGCGCAACCGATACGCGCGCAGGCACCGAGATGGACATCCGCGCCCGTACCGTGGTCAACGCTGCCGGCCCCTGGGCCAGGCACCTGCTCGAAGCGGGCGACATGAATCCACCCAGCGCGCGGGTGAGCTATTCACGGGACACCTGCTTCGTCATACCGCGGCGATTCGACACGCACTACGGCGTCGCCCTGCGTGGTCAGACCCGCGATCCCGACGCAGTGCTAAGCCGTTCGACGCGTCACCTGTTCGTCGTACCGTGGCGGCAATACAGCCTCGTGGGCGTCTGGCACAAGGTCACCGACGCCCCTGCGGACAAGGTTTCCCTGCCGCACGCGGAGCTCGAGCAGTTCATCGAGGAGGTCAACGGCGCCTACCCCGGGCTGGGGCTCACGCCTTCCCGCATCCGGATGGCCAACTTCGGGCTCGTCCCCTTCGGCGAGAACGCCCCGGACGCCGTCGACCTCAGCTACGGCAAGCGCTCGCCGCTGATCGACCACGCACGCGAGGAACACATCGAAGGGCTCGTGACCCTCATCGGCGTGCGCTACACGATGGCCCGTGGGGATGCGGCCGATGCGCTCGATCTGGTCGAACGCAAGCTCGGGCGAACGCCACGACGCCCGCCGACCGACCGTGAGCCACTCCACGGCGGCGCAATCCCGGATTTCGAAGGGCTGGTGGCACGCATTCGCGGCGAGGCGCCGGATCTGCCACCCGCCGCCGCCCGTGCCCTCGCGCACAATCATGGCACGGCGTATTCGGATGTCCTGCGCCATGCCGCGGCACGCCCCGAGCTCGCCGGCACACTGGCCGACACCGATGTGCCGGCCGCGGCGGTGGTGAGCGCCATTCACGATGAAGCGGCAATCACCCTTGCGGATATCGTCTTCCGGCGCACGGACCTGGGCACGGCCGGCCACCCCGGCGCCGACGCCCTGGGGCAGTGCGCGCGAATCGCCGGGCAGGCGTGCGGATGGAGCGAGACCCGGACCGGCGACGAGCTCGCGCGCGTGGAAGGGCGATTCCCGACCTTTACCGACTGACCGGCGGCGCGGGAGCCGCCGGCCACCAACGCATGTGCCCGGGGGGTGAACGCGATGAAAGTCCTGATAACGGGGGCTACCGGTTTCATCGGCGCAAGGCTGGCCGTACTGAGTCTGGAAGACGGCCACGAGGTGACTGCGCTGGGGCAGGTCAACAGCGCCGTGGAAGACGAGCGGCGCGAGGAGCTGCGCCAGCACGGCATCGAGATCATGCCCGTCAGCCTGAACGATCGCGAGGCGCTCACACAGGCGATGGCAGGTGTGGAGGTCGTCTTCCACCTGGCCGCCGCCCAGCACGAGGCCAACGTCCCGGACCAGCACTTCTGGCAGGTCAACGTCGAGGGCGTACGCACCCTGCTGGAGATCGCCGCCGAGCACCAGGTTCGGCGATTCGTACACGGCAGCACCATCGGCGTGTACGGGGCGGCTCTCGACGGTGAAATCGACGAGGAAACGCCACTGCGGCCGGACAACATCTACGGCGTGACGAAAGCCGAGGGCGAGAAGGTGGTACGCGAATTCGGCGACCGCCTGGAAACGGTCATCGTGCGCATTTCGGAGACATTCGGCCCAGGTGACGGCCGGCTGCTGAAACTCTTCCGCGCGGTGGACAGCGGCAAATTCTTCATGATCGGCACCGGCCGCAACAAGCACCAGCTCATCTACGTCGATGATCTCGTACGCGGACTGTGGCTCGCGGCGACCCGACCGGCGGCAGTCGGTAAAGTGCTGCTTCTGGCCGGTCGGGAAGTGGTCACCACCGAAGACATGGTGAGCGGGATCGCAACGGCCCTGGGGGCACGTACGCCGAAACTGCGGGCGCCCCTGTGGCCGTTCATGGCAGCCGCCGTCGTCATGGAAACCGCGCTGCGGCCGCTCGGCATCCAACCGCCGCTGCATCGCCGGCGTATGGACTTCTTCCGCAAGAGCTTCTATTTCTCGTGCACGAAAACGACGGATATCCTCGGGGCGGCACCGGCAACGTCGTTTCGCGACGGCGCGCGCCTGACCGCGGACTGGTATCGATCGCGCAACTGGATCGGGCGCCGCCAGTAACGGGCGGCTGCCGGCTCACGTTGGCATCATTGACCGGCGGTCGCTGAGGTTGCCGACACCGCGCGTTGAACGGCGGCGGTAAAATCGCCGACGGACGCGAGCGAGGCGGCATTCTGACCGTCCGTGATCAGCGTGGTGAGGTTCGTCTCCACCCCCGTCTCCTCGCGAATCACCTCTTCGGTGGACACGACCAGGTTGATGATGCCCATGGAGTCCAGTGGCCCGTCCGGCTCCAGCAACGGAGCATCCGGGGTCAACCGGATGGTCCGCTCCGGGGGGAGCTGCTCGTTGACCGTCTCCAGGGCGCGATTGATCAGCGCCACCACATCCACGTCAGTCGATGACGCGGGTTCCGGTGCGGTAGCGGGCACCTCCGGGGCAGCGGCTGTCCCGGCCGACGGTTCGGCAGGCGCCGGGGTCCCACGTCGCCGGAACTGCTCCCGTGGCATGACCAGCGGCCGGTCGCGCGGCATGAGGACGTTGTCCGCAGGGACATCCTCGCGAACGACCATGCCCGCCGAGACCATCGCATCCTCGCCGATGCGCACCGCATCCATGACGATCACGCTCCGGCCCAGCACCGCCCGACTGCCGATCCGAACGGGTCCACGCGAGTACCGGCGCTGTCCACGGTTGACGAAATCATGCCTGTCGGGCTCCGTGCTGTCGGCTTCGTCGTCCGTACTCTCGAGCTGGAGCACTCCACCGCCGATCTTGCAGCCTCCGCCGACGGCGACCATGTCGCCGATCTCCACGCCCCCCTGGCTGACCAGGGACGAGCCTGCCCCCACATCGACACCGGCACCGATGTGAATCGGGCCCACCTTGCACTGTACGGCGCTGTGACGGTTGATGATGGTCTCGTCACCGACTCGCAGACCCTCCTCCCCGGAACCGCGGCCATCGAGGAGGCAGTCATCGTCGATGATCACGCCCTCGCCGAGGCTGATACGGTGGCCATGACGAACGGTGACGTTGCGGCCGAACACCGTCCCCCGGCCGACTTCGCGAAACAGCGCCCGGTAGAAGTACCGGCGCAGAAGGAGCCCAAGGGCGCCGGGCAGCGGCCCGAAGAGCGTGATGATCAGCTCGTACTTGATGAGCCTCGGCAGGCTGAAGTCGCCGATGACGAGCTCCGCATACCGACGCAGTGCGGACTTTTGACCAGCGTAGACCTTCGCACGAATGTAAGCACCTTGATCCAGCTCCTTGAGCTGTTTTGTGTCCATACGACCACCCCCGACTGGTACTGACCTTTCCACGCGGGCGTCCGCTGCCCGCCAAAACTGTGGTGCCGCCGGTCGTAATGGCCCCCGGCCACGTGGCGTGGGGGCTGCTTATTACTATTACTTACACTGTAGTGGGTGCTACGCAACATGCGTACCTCGACGCGTTGCCCGGGATGATTCGGCCGACCTCGCGGGCATCTCCCGCTGTCCAAGGTCATCCTCTGGGCAATACGGCCGCTGCCTGGCAACAACCTACCGGGACATTGGGGCATGGTATATCCAAAGGAGTCGGGCGAACGGCCGCGTCGCGCACGCTGGCCTTTCGCGGCAGTGTTCACGGCGCTGGCGGTCGCCGCGCTGGCGAACGTGAGCCCGGACGGGCACGACGGCCCGGCACAACCGCCGAGCCCGGTCATCGCGCAGATGGAGTGGGCGCCCGAGTGGAGCATCGTTCGACGCGCGCCGGGAAGCGACACCTGGCCAGTCACCTGGGGCGACAACGGCGCCCTGTATACGGCCTATGCCGATGGCCGCGGATTCAGACCCTTCGTCGAACGCAAGCTCAGCCAGGGGCTGGCGCGGGTACGGGGCGGGCCGGCATCCCCCCGGGGCCATAATCTGCGCGCCCCCACCTTCGAACGCCGAGGCAACGGGCCGTCCGGGGAGAAGACCAGCAGCCTGCTGATGATCGACGGCACCCTTTACGCCTTCATGCGCAACGCCAACGGTAACGGCCGGCATTGCCGCATCGGCTGGTCCGGTGACCGGGGGAAAACCTGGCAGTGGGCCGCCTGGCGGTTCCGGCGATTCGGCTACTGCGTGTTTCTCAACTTCGGCCGCGACTATGCGGGCGCGCGGGACGATCACGTATACGTCTACAGCCCCGACAGTCCCAGCGCCTATCGGCCGGCGGACCACATGATCCTCATGCGGGTGCCGAAGGACGAGCTGCGCCACAAGGCCCGCTACGAGTTCTTCGCCGGCCAGGGGGATGACGGCACGCCGAGATGGACGGATGACGTGGCCCAACGCCGACCGGTATTCGGCAATCCGGGCAACTGCCTGCGCTCCTCGGTGACCTACAATCCAGGTATCCAGCGCTACCTCTGGTGGCAGCAACTTCCCGGTTCCATCGAGGGAATCGATACCCGGTTCGAAGGGGGGTTCGCCGTGTACGATGCACCCGAGCCATGGGGCCCGTGGACCACCGCCTACCACACCGAGCGCTGGGACGTCGGCCCCGGGGAAACGGGGACGTTTCCCGGCAAGTGGATCCGCGACGGCGGCCGCACGCTTCACCTGGTGTTCTCCGGCGACGACCATTTCTCGATTCGCCGTGCCCGGCTGCGCCTGCACGATGACTGAACGCGAACACATCCAGGACGAGGCATGCGATACCGATACCTGGCTCCTCTGGCACGCTGGCTGCGCCCGGCGGCGGCAATCGGCATTCTCGCGGCCATCGTCTGGTGGGGCGACGGCCTGGCGGCGCACTGGGCGGTGCTCGGCACGGTCGAGCCGTTGGTGGTGGGCACCGCGTTCGTCGTGGTCACCGCCGACCGCCTGCTGATGGCCTACAAGTGGGTCCTGCTATTGCGGTCGGCGCATCTCAGCCTGGGGGTGCTGCGGGCGACGCAGATCTACTGCGCCGCCATGGTCTGGGGCCTGTTTCTCCCCTCCACGCTCGGTGCGGACGCCATTCGCACGGTGTGTGCACAGCGTGAGGGACTGCCCGGGAGCACCGTGGTCGCCTCCATCGTGCTGGAACGCGCCCTCGGCTTCGTCGCCTCGGCGGCCCTGGCAGCGATCGCCATTGCGCTGCTGGCAGCATCGACGAGCGTCGACGGCGTCGTCGAGCTGATGGCCTGGCCGGTGATCGTGGCGTTGCTGGGGCTCATCGCCGCCGTCGGCGCATCGCTGTCCGACTGGCCCTATCGCCTGATACGGCGATGGATGCCGACGAAACTCAGCGCGACTCGAGCCGTGAAGGCGCTATTCAAGGTACACGAGGCGTATCTCGGCTTTCGCGACCACCGCGGAACGCTATTGGCGTTTCTGCTCCTCAGCGTCGCCGAGGGGCTTCTCACCGTGGCGATCTTCTGGGTACTCACCCTTGGGCTGGCATTGCCGGTGAGCTTTCCCGTGATCCTCGCTGCGGTGTTCTCCGCGTTCCTGGTATCCCGTCTGCCCATCTCGGTCGCCGGCATCGGGGTCTTCGAGGGCGTATTCGTGATGATTCTCGCCCTCCACGGCATCCCCAGCACGCAATCGCTGACCCTGGCGCTGCTCGCGCGGGTGCTGCAGATACTGGCGTGGCTGCCGTGGTGGCTGGGCTACTCCTTCACCATGGGTCGCCCCGCCATCGCGCGACCGCGGGCATGAGACCAGTGGCGCACTCAGCCCGCGCCACGCACCCCCTCCGCGGCATCGCTATCACGCAGCGTGACCTGGGCGGGAACGCGGTATTCCCGCGTCGGATACCAGCGGAAGTCGATGTCATCCGATGACTCGAAACCGCAGCGCTGCCAGAACTCGAGGCAGGGCCGGTTCTTCGCCGTGGGCGTGTAGCGGGCCCGGAGCTCGGCGACACCGGCTTCCGCGGCGTAACGCACCGCCGCGGCGACCATCGTCTCCTCGACCTTCCGGCCCATGACACGGCAACTCAGCAGGAAGTCCACGATGCCCATCCGTTCCGGGGTTTCGTGCGCCACGCTGAGCAGCCCCGTGAGGCCCGAATCGCCATACTTGTCCGCCACATGGAAGACCCACGTGGCGTGCCCGGGCGCCTGTGACCATGCCTGCAGCTCTTCCGCTGACATGCGTCTGGTCGCCAGGTTCATCTGATTGGTCTTGTTCAGCAGCTGGCACGCCCGCGCCAGGTTGGCCGGCGCCAGCGGCTCCTGCACGACAACGGTCTCCAGGCTGTACAGCCAGTCGTCCAGGGATTCGAAGCCGGCGCATTCAACGCGACGCTTGCGTTCGAGGACGTAGTCCTTCGCGCGTTGCCGATCCTCGCGGGTCAACGACGGCGGATTGAACCACGGCAGGGCGACGATCGCGCGGGCGTAATCCATGGGATCGCCGGGGAGGTCGGGAACCGCCACGTCGGGCAACGCCTCCGCCACACGGGCTCGCTCCACCGGGTTGTCATCGAGAAACACCACCGAATCCAGGCCGAGATTGAGCTCGTCGACGAGCTCGAGGAGATTGGCGGCCTTGTCCTGCCAGTTGATCCGCCACCCGGCGAAGTCGTCCTGGCGCAGAATCATCTCCGGATGCCGCCCAATGGCCTCGAGTGCCACGGCCTCGTCGTTCTTGCTGACGATGGCAAGCAGCACGCCGCGCCGGGCGAAATCGGCGAGCAGCCGCTGAACATCGGCGAACGCCTCGCCGAGGGGGTCATGCCCCCCCAGGCGTAGCTGTTCCCAGCCGACATCGCCGACGGTGCCGCCCCAGAGGGTATTGTCCAGATCCACCGCCACCAGCTTGCGGCCCCTGCCCCGGATCCCCCTGAGCGCGCTCTTGACGCTGGCAGCCGCCGCCTTGAAGACGCGGTTGCCGAAGGGAACCTTGGAAAGGTACCAGAGCTTGTGGCTGACGCTGCTCTCGCCCGCCGATGCGAACCAGTTGGCTGCGTTCAGCACCTGCAGACCCGGGACATCCGCCACGCGCTCAACCAGCCTCGCGTTCATGCGCAACAGGGCATAATCCGGGCCGATCTCCGTATCGAGACCCAGCAGCGAGAACGCCTCGCGTGCCATCGACTCGTGCCATGTGGGAATCAGGACGTTGTCGGCCCGCTCCGCCAGCCGGGTGACGAGACCGACGAATTCATCGACCTCGGCGAGCGCAGCGTCCACCGAGCCCTCTTCACCGCGGAGCAGACGGCGATAGGCGGGCACCATGCTTTCAGGGCGTGTCCATACGACGGCGAAGTCATAATGGCCCTGCCCGTTCTCCCCCAGCAGCGTCTGCACGACCTGGCCATAGGGATGCGTGTCGCAGACGACCGCCGGCCAGTCGTCGTGGTTGCGCAGATACGCGAGAAGATTGGCCGCGTTGAAGTCGGCCACCACCAGGCCGCGTAGCTGATCGCCGCTATTCATTGCCTGTCGCCCCCCGACGGCGTCGCACACGGCCGCCGTCGTTCTCCCGGCTTCCCGTGCGGACTGCCATGCGTTGCCGCGCTGGTGCCGCGGTCCATGACAGGACTCCGGGAAGCGTCAGTAACGCCCGGCACCGATGGTCAGCCGCCGGGAGCGTGTCGAGGCTGTCACCGCGGCCTCGAAAACCCGTTCGTACTGTTCGGCGCATCGATCGATGAAGAACGCCTCTGCCCGCGCGCGATTCTCCTGCCCCATGTGCTTTCCAAGCGCCGGTTCGCGCACCAGCCGCCGGCAGGCATCGAGGAATGCGGTCTCGTCGTTAAGGGCCACGAGATAGCCGGTGCGGTCGCTGGCGAGAAAGTCGGTCTGCCCTCCGTGGTCATAGGACACCACCGGGAGCCCTGCCGCCATACCTTCCAGGAATACCAGGCCGAACCCCTCGTGCTGACTCGTGGAGACGAAAACGTCCGACATGCGCAGGATCCGGAACTTTTCGTCCTCGTCCACATGGCCGAGGAAGTGAACCCGGTCAGCGACCGCCAGCTCGCCCGCCCGGCGCACAAGCTCGTCGCGCTGCGGACCGTCACCGATCACGAGTAGACGCACGTTCGCGTTACCGAGAGCGGCCGTCACGGTCAGCAGTTGAGTGATGGCCTTGCGGGCCACCAGCCGCCCCACCGTCGTCAGCAGTATCTCGTCAGGGGCGAAGCCGTAATCGCCACGATTTCCGGCCGCCGCCGGCGGCCGCCGGATGCCCAGGGGGATGAGCTCGCCGCCGAGCTCGGGTGTGTAGAACCGGCGCATGTTGTCCAGGGTATTCTGTGACTGGCCGACGACGTGGTCGGCGCTGCGAAGCAGCCGCCGCACCCAGCTGCGCAGCAACGCGTGGCGATGCGGCGACGTCCGCTTGCTCGGGTCGTAGAGATCGCCGCCGTGCACGGAGACGACATTGGGGATGCCGAAGCGATACGCGAGCCTGGCCCCCACGGGGCCTGACGGCAGCACGAAATGCGTATTGATCACGTCGAACGATTCTCGCTCGAGCAGCCGCCCCCCTTCGCGGATACCGTTGACCATATAGGCGAACATGGAAGGCAGGTTGGCTGCGGCGAGCTGACGCCGGAACAACACCGGGACCCGCAAGATCCTGACCCCGCCGCACTTTTCCTCACGGGGCAGATGGAACCCCTGGGAGGTGAGCACCGTGACGTCATGCCGGGTGGCCAGCTCCTCGGCGAGCCACGCATTGACGACACCGCCGCCGCCACCAAGCGGGGGATACTCGAAGTTGCAGAAGAGTAGCTTCACCGCTCCGCCCCCCACCCCCCCGCGCTGGAAGTTCTCGCTGCCGTTGCCCGTCGGTTCGATCCGCAGACAATCACCCTCACCTCACTATATTCGACAGGTATCGACTACGCCACCGACCGGTTGGCAGTTCGCAGTGGAAACGCAACACCCGCGCGTATACGCTCCAGTAAACGGCATTACCAATCAACAGCCGGGACAGGGGGAACGATGCCGGACACCGCCCACAGCGCGAAAACCGAGGCAGGCGGCGGCAAGCGCACGCTTACCGCCCGCATCGAACCGTTCGATTCCTTCTGGGAGGCTCCCGACGACATCGAGAGTGGCTACAGTAAGTTCTTCCAGTTCTACCGGTACAACTATCTCCGCCATGTGCCGGCTGATCGCGACGCGCGGATTCTCGCCATCAGTTGCGGGCCCGGTTACTTCGTGAACCTGTTGTCCCGGGAAGGCTACCGCAACGTGCTCGGTATCGATTCGTTCCCCGAGAAGATCGAGTACGCCAGTCGCAAGGGGCTGAACTGCCAAACGGCGAACGCGTTCGAGTTCCTGGAGCAAAGCCCGGAACCATTCGATTGCATTTTCTGTGAACAGGAGCTCAATCACCTCACCAAGGAGGAGATTCTCGAGTTCCTGGCCCTTGTCCGACGCAAGCTCAGCCCTGGGGGCACCCTGATCTGCCACGCGCTGAATGGGGCCAACCCCATAACCGGCGCTGAAGCACTCGCGCAGAACTTCGATCATTACAATACGTTCACGGAATACACCCTGCGGCAGGTGCTGGAGTATTCGGGTTTCGGCGAGATTCGGGTCATTCCGCTGAACCTGTACGTATTCTGGAAAAATCCATTGAACTACGTACTCATTGCGGCCTCCGGGCTGTTCACGCTGTTCTTCCGTGCCTGCTTCATCATGTACGGGAAGAAGAATCGGCTTTTCACCAAGAAGATCGGCGCAGTGTGCCGCCGCCAACCGGCGTAACCGGGGCGCACGCGCGAACGCTGGCAGTCTCCGGTGCAAGCGGCACCGCAGGGGGCGGGAATGGGCAGTCGCATCAGCCGGCGGGCCTTCATCGGCACAGCGCTCGGCACAGCAGGCGGACTTGGCCTGGGCGGACTCGGTTTCGGCGCGTGGGTGGCATCGCGGGAGCCGCCGGATCCACTCTCCCGCCTCACGCCCACCGCTTTGGAGCAGCTCCCGGCCGGCAAGCCGTTCGACATATGCATCATCGGATCGGGACCGGCAGGGACGACGGTCGCCCTGCGTCTCGCCCGTCACGGGATGCGGGTGCTGTTGCTGGAATCCGGCCTGGAGCCGGGGGCACAAGGCGGTGGCGCTCATCGCAGCCGGCTGGATCGTTACGGTAATTCGGGGGCGCTGGCGTACCCCACACCGGCCACCCGATTACGGGCTGTAGGGGGCACCTCGAATATCTGGACGGGGCGGTGCCTGCGGCTGTTGCCGGCGGACTTCGCCTCCTCCCCCTACGCGCGCGGCACGCCCGGCTGGCCTATCGACTATGCCGAATTGGCTCCGTACTACGTACGCGCGGAGGAGACGCTCAACGTCCGCGCCGGCGAGCTCTCCCGGTACATGGGTCCGCGCGAGGCGCCGCTGCCGCCGATTCGCGAGCCCCTGATCACTGCGGTCAAGCGTATCGTATCCGGCGGCTACGACATCACCCTGGACGAGCTCCTGGGTCCAAAGGGCATTGTCCTGGATCCCGTTCCCGAATCCACGGGCCTGGTCACGACGGACCGGCCCGTGCATTTCGCAACGGACTACCTGCCGGAGCTCTCGGAGCGGACCAACGTCACCCTGGTGGCCGGCGCGACGGTCACCGCATTGACAACGGATGATACCGGCAACGTGCGAAGCGCGGCGGTGCGGTCTCCGAGCGGCGGGGAATACACCGTCTCCGCCCAGCGGTTCGTTATCGCCGGCGGTACGCTGGAGACGGTCCGCCTGCTCCACGGGCGCACGGCGCAGCCATCGACGACCCCGCGGCCGCCGGCCGAGCGCTGGCTCGGTCACGCATTCATGGAACACCCCTGGTGGACGTATCAGGCTCGCATTCCGGGCTTGGTCCCGGATCACTACGAGATGCGCCGAAGCTACCAGTTCGTCCCCCGGATGCACGCACTCGGTCTGGGAGGCATCGTTTTCGGCTTTTACATGCGCGCGGGCCGGCCGGAAACGCTCGAGATAGCGCTCGGCATCGAAATGGAACCCTCCCGCTTCAACCGCATCGACATCGATACGGCCTCCCGCGACCATTTCGGCACGCCCGGCGTGAATACGGTACTGGCGCTGAGCGAGGCGGACCGCCGGACCCTCGAAGCCGGGAAACGAACACTCCATGAGCTGGTATCGAAGCTTGGCGGCGAGGTCGTGAAGCAACCGACAGGCATCTCGTGGTCCCACCACCACATGGGTGGATGCCGGATGGGCGACGATCCGGCCACCAGCGTCGTCGACGCGGACCTGCGGGTCCACGGCACCCGCAACCTGTATGCCGTGACCAGCGGCGTGTTCGTGACCTCGGGTATCGCCAACCCAACGCTGACCATTGTCGCGCTGGCACACCGCCTCGCCGACCACCTGGCGGCGGCAGGCACCGAGCCCGCGTCCGTGTCGGTGACCGCCACTACCTGAGCGTGAACGACCCGCGCATCACGCCGAGATTGTCGGCACCGGGGCCCGTGTAGACCAGCACGAAATCCCGGCCGTCCCGGGACAGCCACTTGTTGGAAAAATTCCACAACACGGTCTTCTCCCCCGTCTGAAGACCGGTCTCCCACGCATTCTCGAACAGCACGGTGGTCCACGGCCCCCAGGGCTCGGGCGCATCGTAGATGCCGATATAGCCGTTACGGCTGCGAAAACGGCTCACCTGTTGAACGGTGAGCAGATACCGGCCGATTCCCGGGTTGTAACTGACACTGGCCCGCATCACACCGTTGGCGGGATCGGAAAACACGGGCTTGCGTGCGGCGATGTCGCGCGTCCACCGGGGCTGCCCCGACGCGTCCAACCCGGCGAAAAACCGATACGCCTGCGGGCGTGCGACCCGGTCCCGTGGAACACGCATCAGGCTGATCTCGCCCGGATACTGGACTTCCCAGCGCTGGAAGAAGGCTTCGGGCGCGTATATGTACACATAGTCATCGCGCGCGTTCGCGTAGGCCTTGCCGAACTGGAGAAACGTCGGTGCGAAAAGGCGCTTCGCCGAATCCGTCCCCCGCCAGTCGAATTCCACGCGTGTCGGTTGCCAGTTACGCGCGTGATCGCGGGACACATAAAGCCGCGAGAACCGGAACGCGGACTTGTTGGACGCATCCCCGTTGCGCCACATGTACAGGCGTTCACCCAAGGCAATGATGCCGACGGATTTGCCCGTAAAGCGTGCCGGACGCTCGGCATTCTTGCCGCCCCAGACGTTGACGCCGACCATCGCGTCGAACGCCCCCTCGATCCGCGCCACACCGAGACTCACACGACCGTCCTCGTTGCTGCCACCAAAGCCGCCGCCGTCGCCCCAGACAGCGTACTGATGGCCGTCCGACGCCCATGTTACCGCCCAGTTGTCGCTACCCGGCGCGTATTGCCGGCGGCTGCCGAAATCGAACTCGACACCCTCGATGACGGGACTGGGCGGATGCACAGCGCGTGGCGTCGTAATGAACTCGGCAATCACGACGAATGCAATGGCCAGCAGGACTGCGACTCGAATCATGCGTCCACGCTCCGCGCACGCGACCGCGACGAGCGCTGCCAATGTCACCGGTCACGCGACGATGAGTTTCCGAAAGCGTGGTCGCCGAATCACTTGATCGCAAGATACGCACTGCCAATACTGCAGTGAGCCGATCCCCGTATGGCCCACTCTCCGGCAGTCACCCTTCGGAGCCTCCATGCACGAGCGAGCCTTCGGCCTGGCCGATCAAGAGTCCTTTGCACGCCTGTCGGGCGACCATAACCCCATCCACGTGGACCCGCTCAAGGCACGACGACTGCTGTTCGGCAGACCCGTCGTCCACGGCATCCACTCCCTGCTCTCGGCGCTCGATGGGTGGGCCGCCACGAACGATCGGGCTTTCGCCCTCGAATCGCTTACCGCGCGCTTTCCGAAACCCATTTTTCTGAATCAGCAGGTGACCTGCGCCGTTACCCATGAAACGCACGACACGGTTCATATCGCCCTGTCAGCCAACGGGGCGATAACGGTCACTCTGAAATTCGTATGGCGAGGGAATCCTCCGGGCACCGGGGAGGCGCCCATATCGAGTAGCCCAGCGGAATGCGAGCCTCGCGATCCCGGCATCGACGAAATCGCCACCTGCCGGGGAACACTGGACCTTCATCTCGATGGGGAATCGGCACGGGCTCTGTTCCCGAACCTTCAGACCCGTCTTCCCCCCGACCAGCTGGCCGTTTTGCTAGCCACCACGCGCCTGGTCGGCATGCACTGCCCGGGGCTTCATTCCCTGTACTCGGATCTCGAGCTACATTGGAGCGATCGCCCGAGCACACGCTCGCTGGGCTACGCGGTCGACCGGTTCGACCCCCGGCTCGGACTGGTCCGTGTCGCCCTGGACGGCGCGAACGTCGCCGGTTCCCTGCGGGCGTTCGTGCTCCCCGCCCCGCGACGCCAACCCGGCGTCGCCGAGCTGAAGGCATACGTCGACCCCGCCGAATTCGCCAATCAGAACGCGTTGATCGTTGGCGGATCACGCGGTCTCGGCGAGATAACCGCCAAGCTGCTGGCTGCCGGAGGCGCCGTGGTCACGGTCACGTATCGCAGCGGCAACGAAGAAGCGGCACGCGTCGTCGAGGACATTACGCGCAACGGCGGACGAGCGGATTCGGCGCACTGCGACATTCAGGCGGATCTCTCCGGGATCACGGCCACGCGGTCCCCGCAGGTTGCGTTCACACACCTGTACTATTTCGCCACACCGCCGATCGGCAGCACCGACGGCACGAACTTCTCCGTGCCGGCATTCACGACGTTCTGTGAATTCTACGTATCGGGTTTCGCCAGGCTGGTGGACGCGCTTCGAGGGAAAGGGCTCCAGCATGCGTTCTACCCATCCACAGTCTTCGCCGAAGAGCTCCCCAACGGCATGGACGAGTACGTGGCCGCAAAAACGGCAGGCGAAGCCCATTGCCGATACCTGCGGAAACACTCGCGCGACATGGACATCTACTGTCCGAGACTGCCGAAGCTCGCCACGGACCAGACCGTCAGCCTGTTCCAGGACAGCGGCGCCGATCCGGTTCCCGTGCTACTGGAGCACCTGCGCCGGTTCGCAATGCCGGCAGGCGAGCGCAACGCGGGTTGACGAAACCGGCAAACTGATGGCGGGCGCCGGTCTGGTACGCCCGCCGTGGATGACAGCCATGTGAGGAACAACGCCGACCCGCCGTCAGGGAAGCGTGGCGCTGTGAACCTCGGACCGCGCACTCGCCACGCCCTGCGTATCGTAAGTCGTGACGGCGATGTAGCAGGTCTGCGATGCCAATCCGTCAATGGTGTACGAAGTCGTATAGGCGTTCGCTACTTCGACCATCGTGTCCCGGGAGCCGCTGCTCGTGCCGTAATGGATCCTGTACCCCCCGATTTCGGACATATCCAGGGGTTCACCGTCCGCCCGTTTCGAGGGAGCGGTCCAGTCCACCGTCAATGAACCCGTGGCGTCGCCCGTAGACGCTGCCTGCGCGCCGTTCATGTGGCCACCGACAATGGCTACGATCAAAAGTAATAATATTGTTGGACGAGGGCGTGCGAGAAGTGGCACGTCCCCGCAAATGGCCGCGCTTCGGATGCACGGCGACCATAAGCGGGGACGATGACCGACGTGGCACGGATATGAAGCCGCGCCGACCGGGGCTCTAGGGAAGTGTGGTGCTGTGAACGTCGGATTTCGCGCTCTCCACGCCCTCAGTGTCGTACGTGGTGACCGCCGTGTAGTAGGTGTCCGAGCTCAGATCGTCGATGGTATAGGACGTGGCATATGCGTCGGCGACCTCGACCGAGTTGTCGAGAGCGTCACTGCTGGTGCCATAGTAGATCCGATAGCCCCCGATCTCCGACATGTCCAGGGGCTCACCATCCTCCCGCTCCGTGGGGGCGCTCCACTGCACCGTCAGCGAGCTGGTGGTCTCGGTCGTGGAGGACGTATCGTCGTCAACGATGGTCACCGTCGCTTCGCTGGGCGAGGTCAGGTTGGTGCTCGGGTCGTAGAGGTAGACTTCGAAGACTCTGTCGCCGTCGTCATTGCCATTGTCATTAACGGCAACATCGAATGACGCGGTCCACTGCCCTTTGGAGAAGGTCAGCTCTCCGGCCGTCGCATCATAGTCCGTCCCAGATTCCGCCGCATTGGACGCGCCATCGACATAGCGTGTCGAGTAAGAAACGGAGCCTTTTCCATTGGAATGCTTTGTCCGTGTCACCGTGACCGTGACATGCCCGGCGCCTTCATCGACCGAATACGCATTGGAGGTCAACGCGAATGCGCGAGGTCCTCCGTTTCCGGCATGTGCATTGGTCAACAGGCCGCCCGCAATGACGGTGGTGATCAGTAACGTTTTGATGAGTCGCATAGCGATCCCCCCAGCTCTGTGCTGCCGAAAACTGCGGCAAAAATACCCGTTGCGGAAAATGACCCGTCAGGCATGACCTCCCCTGTCGCTGCCGTACGGGCACCGAATACTTGGCAACGGGATGAAATCCCCGACGACAACATCGCAAACGCAATCGATCGGCAATCGATTCGTAAACGGCCTTGTCACCGGTATATGAGTGAATCGGAATATCTTACGTAGGCAAGCGCCCTTGAACCGCCTCCAATGTTGAATGTGTACGCTAACCGCCGTGCCCGGCGTGGTTGTTTATTGGCGGGAGAGCCTACCAGTCGCGGCATGACCGGTTATGTCAGCTCCGTCACATTCCGGCGCACACGTAACATTCTGTTTACTCGGTCAATTCCTGTCGTCGCTCGACGACATCCACCACCGTTGCATTTTCGTACACACATGCGGTTTCAAACCGACGTTCCAAGCCGGAGAACCGCCTGTTGCCGCGGTTGTTCGCGATTCGCACGTGTCCTTCGTTTTCCCGCAAATTCCGTCGCCTTTTAACGATGGCACAGAACGAGCGATAACCACTCCAAAACACGACCCCCAACGGGATCACGTTTCCCCGGCGATCGCTTCGACAGAAGCATTTGCACGCTTGCGCCCGTGCAAACCACGTGTTCCAGCGCACGGCCGTCGGCACGCTACCGGGGCACCAAACGTCTGCTCCGGGACACTAGCGCGAAGCATCCCAAGCCGGAACAGTGGGCTCACGGATGCGAAGCCGGGATGCAGGTAGCGCTGACCCCACACGAGGCCATCGGTGAGCGCGTGTCATCGCCGGTACCATGGCGGTCAGGACGCGGGCTATGGTCACGACCGCCGCTTTGGTCGCAAAACACGGGGGAGATAGTACCCGACGTCGGAAACGAGCCGGATAACCGGGTGCGATGGGAGGAAATGGCGTCCCCAACGGGATTCGAACCCGTGTCGCCACCTTGAAAGGGTGGTGTCCTTGGCCGACTAGACGATGGGGACGCTGCCGTGAAAGCGGCGCAAATCTTATGATGGCGCTGGGTGACTGTCAAGCACGACACGCGGATTTTCATCCCGTCCACGGCTGCGGGCGAAAGACCGTCGGATGCCAACGCGCCCGGACCCAGCGCCACGATGGCGGCGCGGTTCCCTTGCGCCTATTCGATCAGGGAGCGCTCCTCGATCGCCTCCTTGCGACGCTCATACTCCTCGCGGCTTACTAATCTTCTCAGAGGTATTGTCATGTGTCAGAGCGCCAGAGCGGTTCGGGGGCAAGGCGCGCTCGCGCCGGCGGGGCAGGGTCACGTCAAGCGAGCGCAACGCCGCCACCGGGTCGCTGTGGCGCTCCCTTTGGGCCGGTCTGTGCGCCGATGGGATCTGCGTTGCTCACCGCTTATGTAGCCCGGCTACACGGCGCGCCTCGCGCCTTGCCCCATCGGCGCACAGACCGGCTGACGCATGACAATACTTCTGAGAAGATTAGTATCTCGCCGCGCTCGTACTCGTCGTTCAGATCCTCCATCGCTTCCCGGTTCTGGTACTCGTATGCGGCCGCGGCGCCAGCGCCACCGAGGGCGGCGCCTGCACACCCACTGGCTGTTTCGTCGCGCCGGTCGTTCCCGGCCTCCCATGCCCGTGATTCGGCCTCCGATGTGTCTCCTCTCCGCGACGCGAGAACACACGAACATGACCGACGGCGGCACCGATCGGCCGTCGACGGCTCGGGCGCAACCACGCAGCGGAGTCGTCGCAGCGTTGTCCGGCGCCGACACGGCAGTCGCTGCCGTGTCGGAAGTCGCTCAACGAGGGATGCGTCACGCCGCCGCAGCGCATATGGCGTGACAATGGCGTGCAAACAACGAACGTCTGATTCGGGGCGCTGAACCGCCCCGCATTGCGACTACTCTCTTTCAGAGGCCTTGCCCTGCGCCACAGCGCTCCGGGGGCAAGGCGCACTCGCGCCGACGCAAGGCATGTCAGGCGAGCACGACGCTGACGCGGGGCGAGACCTCTGCGACCATTGAACACGCGTGCTTGCCGGGGCATGGACGAAGAGGGGCTCCACCATGCGCGACACTGAGGCAGCGCTGACGGACGACGTGGATGTTGCCGCCCGGCTGGATCTGGTCACGTACCTGTTGCGCTGCACCGGTGATGTCGCGGTCGTCAGCGCATCGACGGCGGCCACCACCGACGCCGCGGTGCCCGCGCTGGTGCGTGCCGTCGCCGGTGACCGCGAAACCGCTGCGGTGGTCATCGACAGTGCCACGGCCAATCACGCCGAACGCCTTGCCAGCCGGCTCATGCTCGATGCCGAGCAGCGTCCGGGGGATGCCGACGCCGCCGCGACGCTCGCCGGCCGGCTGAAGGACCGCCGCCGGAGCCTGGCGGTGATCGTGCCCGGCGCCCATGGACTACCCGTGCCCCTCGTTCGCGATCTCGTGATTCTCGGCCGGCGTATCGCCGCCCGCGGCGCCGCGATGCCGCTGGCGCTGATCTGCCCGGAAGCCGAAGCCGAGCGGCTGCAGGCGCTTGTCCAGGAGACCGGGCGTGGCGCGGAGCAGATTCATCACATCCGCCTGCAGACACCGGAAGACCCTCGCCCGATGCCCCTGATGGAACGGCCGCGACTCAATCCGCTGTGGGTCGCACTGCCGGTCGTCGCCCTGGTGGCAGTGCTTCTCGGCATGCAGCAATGGGCGAGCGCCCCGGCGCCGGCGAATACCGACGGGCCAGCGGTGCCCCCCGCCGACACGCCCCCCACCGTCACGAGTGACAACACGGATAGGGAGCATCCATCGCAAGACGGTGACGAGCCGGCAACGGATGCCCTGGCAACAGAGACCGGGAATACTCCGGCCGATCCGGCTTCGCCGGAACCACCGCCCGAGCCGGCAGGTCTGCCCCCGGAGATCGCCTTCGCATTGCCATCGCCGAGCGAGACGCTGCCGCCGGCAGAGGATATCCCCGTCGCCCGCCGGCCGGATGAAACGTCCACCCCTGACGACACGCCCATCGACATCGCCGCGACGGACCCCACCACGGACAATGGGAACGTCGCGCCGTCACGGCAGGTGGAATCACGCCCGAGCAATGGCGCTGCGTCCGGTGACGATGAAAACGCCTCGGCGGACACTGCCGCGGATACCCGTCAACCGACCGACACCCGAAAGCCGGCGCAGCCAGCCTCCGCGGCCGCCACGTCCGAAACCGAGGACTCGTCGACGCCGGCGGATGACCCTACCCCGGCCTCCGGAACCGATGCAGGCAACGACGACGCCACTGCGACCGACACCGAGAAACCGGCTCCGCCCGGCTCGCGGGATTGGCTGGCAAGCCGGCCGGCGGATCACTACACGCTACAGCTCATCGCCGGACGACAGGAGGCAACGACGCGACGCTTTCTGGCCGATCACCCCGATGTGCGGGAACAGGCGCGCGTTGTAGAGATCGACGACTCGGACGGCCGGTGGTTTCTGGTGCTGCTCGGGGACTACCCGAGCCGGTCAGCGGCGATGGCGGCGGTACCCGGAAGCATCGGCGCAGACAACGTCTACGTTCGCCGCTTCGGCTCGATTCGTCGATAGCGCGTCCGCGCTGTCAATGTGCCGACGCTCGGGTTTCGACGTCGGCGACCAGTGCCCGCCGCCGGGCCTTCGCCGCATACATATCTCGATCGGCGCGATCGAACAGCAGGGCAACGGTCTCGCCGGCACTCGCATGAGCCACGCCGAGACTCACTGTCAGGGGAATGGACGCACCATCGTGGACGACCGGCGCGCTCTCGAGCGCCCGTTTGATACGTCGTCCGGCAGCGTGGGCTCCGGCTTCGTCGGTATGACGCAGCCCGATGACGAATTCGTCGCCGGCGAAGCGAAACGCCAGATCGCACTCGCGGCAGTGCTCGCACAGGCAGTCGGCGACCCGGCTCAACACGGCGTCGCCGGCCCGGTGCCCCCACCGGTCGTTGATGCCCTTGAAGTCGTCGACATCGATGACGAGTATGGAAAAGTCGGTCTCGTGGCGCGTGACCACGCTGAGCTCCTGTTCCAGGGAGACCTCCATGACGGCCCGATTGTGCAGCCCGGTAAGCGGGTCCCGGCGCGCAGCGTTCACGGCGCGCTCATGGCATAGTACGCGGGTAAGCAGCGGCGCCGCCGCGGCGAGAATCGCCGGCACGGCCGTACCGGCTTGCGGATCGGCGATGCCGAGCAACAGCGTGCCGTTGTATCCGGCATCCGCGGGCAGCCGCCATACCTGTGCCACCGTCCCCGGCGTACCGGACTCGAAGCGCACGACACCCTCGTCATCGACGAATCGCAGGGCGCTGACCCCTGCCTGCTCTCGAAGCCAGCCCACCAGACAGCGGCAGTAGGCATCGACGCGCTCCGACTGCTGCAGCGCGAGCAGCCAGGCCAGCCCGGTTTCACCCAGACCCGCCAGCGCAGTGACGTCCGGCCGGCCGACTTCCCAGAAGATCGGTTTCTCTTGGCGTTCCCGGTTCATGGTGGCACCCTGACAGTCGTACGGGTGGAGCGGAGCGAATTCCGTGCCATCAAACCATGAAACCCTGACAATCAATCGCTTACTGCCGCTTGTCGGGATCTTCGCGCCCGGTGTTCGAGCAAGCGTCGGTTTTTCGACAGGTCCCCGTCACCCATGTTCACCCCACCACCGACGCCGCCACGCCTGAGCATTCCCCCGGACGCACGGCCAACGCTGCGCGTGCTGCCCGTGGGTCATACTCTCGACGCGACCGTGGCGCGGGATGCCAACGGGCAACTCGCACTCCTGGCAGGCCGCATGCGCCTGCCCCTGCCCACCGGAACCGGCCTTCAGGCCGGGGACACGGCGACACTGCGCGTCACCGGTTCCGGTGGCCAGCGCGGACTCGAAGTCCTCGCACGCCGACCCGCGGAGACCGACAGCGTCACCCGTCTGCAGCGCCTCCACCTGCCACGTCAACGCCCCGTCACCGAGAGCCTGAATGCCGTGCGCACGGTGGCGGAAACGGGACGCCTGCCGCCGCCGGTGGCACGCGCCGTCGATACCACCCTCGCCGCACTGCCGCAGCCCGCACAGCTCACCTCCGCCGACGGCCTGCGGCAGGCGCTACGTGACTCGGGCACGCTGTTCGAGAGCCTGATCACGGCGGCGCCGGAATCGGCGAAAGAGATCGCCGGACGTGACCTCCGTGCGAAACTGATGCAACTCGCTGCCCGACTGCGGACGTCCCGCTCCGACGGTACCGACGCATCGCCCGCTCGCGGCGGCAACGTTCCCGGCAGCGATGCATTGGCAACGGCGCGGGATGCGGTGGACGGGGCCCTGTCGCGCCAGCTTCTCAACCAGCTACACGCGCGCACACCGGATGGTCACGTGCAACTCGCCTTCGAGCTTCCGCTGCGTCACGGCGAAGGGCTGGACGATCTGCGCCTGGAAATCCGCGAAGAATCCGGTAGCGGGCATGGCGGCGAGCAGACGACGTCCGCGTCGTGGTCGGTGACAGTGCACCTCACCTTCGCTGGCCTGGGCGAGGTCGAGGCACGGCTTTACTACACGGCGGAAGGCCTTGCGGTGACCTGGAGCGCGAGCACGGACCGCCTGCGCGAACGCGTGGCCGCGGAGCTGCCCGAGCTGGCGCACGCCCTAGAGCAGGCGGACATCCCCGTTCACGGCTTACGCGTCAGCCAGGTCCCGCCGACCGCGCGAACCGACGACAACCACCCGCCGACAGGGTTGATCGATGACCAGGCATAATCCCCGGGAAGAACGCCGGATCGCCGTGGCGCTGGAGTATTCCGGTGAGGGCGCCCCGCGCGTGACGGCATCGGGGCGCGGCATTACCGCCGAGGAGATTCTGCGCCTCGCCGCCGAGCACGACGTCCCTCTGCACGCCGACGAAGACCTCGTCCGGGTACTCGCCCAACTCGAGCTCGGCCAGGAAATCCCGGAAGCACTCTACCGGGCGGTGGCGGAGGTCATCGCGTTCGCCTACCTGGTGAAAGGCCGGCTGCCGGAGGGGTTCCGGTAGCGCTCACCGAGGCCTGTCGGCTGCCGAGTGCAGCCGACCTACGGCCATTGGTGCAGCGGCGGTGCTTCGGCGAGCGCGGCGGCGTTGCCCGGTCGGTTCCGTGGGTTCGGTCACGTAGGTCGGGGACCGCCGCAGGCGGTGCCCGACATCGGT